>PWGE01000119.1 GCA_003554345.1 Candidatus Sumerlaeota bacterium
ATGCGGGCAGTGGTAAATAAGGAAGGAGGGACTGCTTATGGCAGCCGAAGCAGCAGCGTGGAGTTTGCCGGAAAAACAGGCACAGCAGAAAATCCCCATGGTAAGCCACATGCCTGGTTTGGTGGTTTCGCACCTGCTACGGAGCCTGAAATAGCCTTTATTGTTATGCTGGAGAATAAAGGTGGCGGGGGAACCTTTGCAGCTCCTCTGGCCCGGGAACTTGTTGAAACCCATTTTTCGAAAGCAGAGTGAAAAAGGTTTAGTAAAAAGGGTATGATAAAAAAAGCCTTTTTTGACTTACCGGAAATTCGTGGTAACATGCTTATTTGAAATTATCGGTGCCGGACATGTGTGACGGTAGGCTCCGAACCCCGTCAGGTCCGAGAGGAAGCAGCGGTCAGGAGATTCTACCGGGTGTACCTCTGTCCGGTGCCCCTATTTCTTCTTTTTAATAAATGGATGAGGTAAATATTATTTCAACCTCCATCGGTAGAAACCGTATCTATGCCCGTAAGTATCGTCCTCAGATACTGGATGAGCTGTTAGGGCAGTCGGCTGTTGTCTCTTCCCTTAAGAATGCACTTAGAACCCGGCATGTACCTCATTCTTTTCTTTTTGCGGGGCCGCGGGGTGTTGGGAAGACCAGTGCTGCCCGTATTCTTGCCAAGTCGCTGAATTGTCGGGAAGGCATCAGTCCTTTACCCTGTAATAAGTGTGATAATTGTCGTGAAATAACAGAAAGCAGATCCATAGATGTGCTGGAAATTGATGGAGCTTCCCATACGGGTGTGGATAACGTCCGGGAACTCAAGGAAAAGGCTTATAATAATCCTGTTCAGTCCCGGTATAAGATTTATATAGTTGATGAGGTGCACATGCTTTCGCAGTCGGCGTTTAATGCCCTGCTTAAGATTCTGGAAGAACCACCCTATCATCTTCTTTTTATTTTTGCCACTACAGAACCCCAAAAGATACCTTCCACCATACATTCACGTTGTCAGATATACCTTTTTCGAAGGGTGACTCGTGATGCAATAGTAACTGCCCTGAAGAAAGTTATAAACGGTGAAACGGATCTTGTAGTATCCAGTGAGGAAGAAGAAGAAATATTGCACCTGATTGCTGAATCATCGGCCGGCAGCCTTCGTGATGCACTGGTTTTGCTTGAACAGGTTTCTCTTTTTTCAGGGGAAAAATTAACACTGGAAAAAGTCAAACTATTTTTTTCTTTCAATCTTCCTTCTCAACCCTCTCTCTTGTTACAGCATGTTTTTAATCACGAGATAGAAAAAGGGATAGAATTTCTTCACGGTTTTTTCGAGCAGGGAGGCAATTTTGAAAAACTCGTTGAGCTTTTGCTGAAAGAAATACGGGTTTTTACCCTTATAAAAAGCGGAGTGAAGACTGAAGAGTTTGTCCAGTATGTTCAGGAGTTCTATCCACGGACGGCACTTGATAAAGCGGCTCAGCTTCCCCTCTCTTTTTTCCTCTACTTTTCGAATCTTCTTCTGAAAACGCAAGAGCAGTTAAAATTTTATCAGAACCCTCTTTTTTTAACGGAAATGATGTTACTTAAGGTGTTGTTCTTTTCAGATTTACATCAGGAAGATAAAGGTTCGCCGCCAGAACATTCGCCGGATAAAGTGCAGGAATATAATTCATCTTATACGCCTCCTTCTTCAAAAGCTCCTGAAGAAAAGAAATGTTATGACCGAACAAAAGGACGCAATCTGGTTGATCACATCATCAATAATTGCTTACAGTCAACGGAGTCTGAAGATTCTCAACAAAAGGAAGTAAAACCCGCCTTTGATCCTGAAAAATATACGCCGGAAGAAGCCTGGGAAATCCTTAAAGAGAAAGTGAAGAATTATTCGCAAATCGGACATAATTTGTTAACATTTTGTCAATTACTGGAAATTGACAGACAGAAATGTCATATAGGAATTTGCCCGCATCATAAAAATAAAGCGAGTGTGATAGTAGAAAAGCTGACCAAAGCCTTACATTCCCTTGGTTTATCCACGATAAAGGTACAACACAGTGTGCTTGAAGAATCATTGGATAGTCACAGGGAACTGTCATGGCAACTGCGAGAAGAGGTTCCGAAAAAATACTGGGATGCCTGCCAGACTATTCAGGAGATGGTGGGCGGAAATATAATCACAATAAGAAACCTTCAAAAGGAGAATAAAAATGGGAAACATGAATTTCAATAAGCTTATGCAACAGGCGCAGAAAGCGCAACAGAAGATGTCGGAATTACAGAAGGAAGCGGCAAAACTAACAGCAGAAGCTCAGGCTGGTGGAGGCATGGTCACCGCTGTTGCCAGTGGTGAGGGGAAAATAGTCTCCATTAAAATTGACCCGGAAGTCATCAAAGAAGAAGACCATGAAATGCTGCAGGATCTGGTAATAGCAGCAGTTAATGCCGCTATTACAAAGGCAAAAGAGGAAGTGGAAAGCCGGATGCAGGAAGAGATGAAAGGTCTGACCGGTGGTATGGGTTTAAATTTACCGGGTATGGGTTGATATCTGAGTTATGGACCGTGCACTTATTTCCAGTCTGGAGTCATATGTCAATGATCTGAGTAGATTGCCACATGTCGGCAGGAAAAATGCCTTTAAAATCATTTATTATCTCCTGCTCAATGCACCTGATTCCTTTGAGTCTTTGACAGATTTGCTGGAGACGATAAGGAAGGAATTAATGTTTTGCAAAGAATGTAGCGGTTTTACCCGTCAATCTGACATATGTTCTATTTGTGATGACAAGCAACGTCATACAGGGCGTTATTGCATAGTGGAAAATCCCTTTGACATCATTAAAATGGAAAAGGCGCGAGTTTTTGAAGGCTTATACTGGGTATTACACGGAAAGCTGAATCCACTGGAAGGAGTTCTTCCTCAACATATCAGGATTGAGCCCTTTGTAGAGAAGGTTCGAAAAGGCGCAGTGCAGGAGGTGGTTTTTGCCTTTTCCTGGGATATGGAAAGTGAAGCTACCATACGTTATATTGTGGAAAAAGTGAGAGAGGTTGGAAAAGACATTCAGCTGTATCGACTTTCTATGGGTATTCCCGTAGGGACTGAAATTCAGGTTATAGATGAATTGTCCATAAAGAATAGTTTCCAGAATCTTTACGAAATACGATAATAAAAATAAAAGCTCGAGGTGAAGAGAAAATGGAAAAAGAACTCATCGAGATTATCTGGCACGGACGAGGAGGTCAGGGTGCCAAGACAGCAGCAACCATGACGGCGGAAGCGGCTCTGGAAGAGGGTAAATACAGTCAGGGTTTCCCTGAGTATGGACCTGAACGTATGGGTGCTCCCGTCAGGGGTTTTACCAGGATTAGCCAAAAACCTATTCGGCTTCATTCCAGCATCTACAATCCTGATATTGTAGTTGTGCTGGATCAGACACTTTTCAAGATTACCAATGTTTTAGAGGGGTCGGATGAGAATCTCATCCTCCTGGTTAACACAGAGAAAAATCCCTCTCAAATTCGAAAGGAACTGGGTATGCAAGGTGGAAAAGTTTTTACTGTGGACGCGACCAATATTTCCATAGAAGAACTGAAACGCCCCTTGCCCAATACTCCGATGATGGGGGCTCTTATAAAGGCCTCTCATGTTCTGTCGCTGGAGGTGGTCCTGGAAGATATTAAAGACAAGTTCAGTAAGAAGTTCAATGAAAAGATAACGCAAGCCAACTTGCGTTGTATTGAAAGAGCATATAAGGAGGTGCAGGGAGAATGAGTAATAAG
>PWGE01000303.1 GCA_003554345.1 Candidatus Sumerlaeota bacterium
CGAGCAGGGGATCTCCCCGGGGGTCAGCTGGCTCAACGATTATCCGCTCAAGTTTGTTTTTCGGTAAAAATGTCGGATTAATTATGGCTTCAAAATCGGTGAAGATGCAAATGTTTACGGGAATTTGTGTCACGAATGCCTGCTGAGCAAAGTATAATATAGTTATTAGTAGAGAGGCAAAATAAAATGTTAAATAAATACCGCTCGATTGCTGATAAAGCAAAAGTATATTATTTGAACAGGGAGCTTTTATTTAAAAATAATTTGAACCATAAGAAAATTGACAATCCCACTGAAGTTATTCGTGTTCCTGTAGATTTGATTAATTGTGAATTGCCTGCTGCGGTAAGAATGTTATATATGAATAAATATAACTTCAATTTCAGGCACTTTTTTTATAATAACAAAAAAGTTAGAAGCACCGGCATAATAATCGGTGGAAACTGGGACGTTGCGGGAGATAAAATCGAAAATCTTTATCTTTATACTGCATTTCAAGAAAGATTTGTTTTGGGTAAAAAATGGGAAGAGACTGCTATTTATGATAGATTCAAGGGCAAAAAAAAATATAAAGATAAAAAGATGACTAAATACCATAATTTTGAGGAGTTAAAACAGAAAAAGTTGGAAAAATATGATACGCTATATCACGATATGTATCTCTATGGTTACAAAAGTCAGCAAGAATTGGGTAAAAAGCCGGAAAAGGAAGTTGAAGTTTGTGTAACAAAAAATGGTAGTATCTTATATATAGACGGCAGACACCGGATTATTCTCGCAAAATTACTTAAAATTGATGCCATTCCTGTTATAGTTAATGTATGGCATGAAAACTATATTGCTGTTGTCCAAGAAGAAGTAGGTGCAAAAAGTATAACACCTAAAGAAGCAGCTGAGGTGCTGTTAAGTTGAGTCAATAATTATTTCGTTAACTATGGGAAGTTTATAACACAAAAATAGATTAAATAAAAGTATTGCTGTTTTTTGTATAGTTTGTTTGTATGGATTGAATGAAAGGATTACATATGAAAATTCTTTTTATCCTTCCTCACTTAAGCTTTGGGGGGGCGCAAAGAGTGGCAGTTAACCTGATAAATAAACTGCCAGAAGAATACGTGCCATCACTATTTTTAATTAATGCGGAAGGTCCTTTATTGGATTACCTTAAAAAAGATATTGAAATAATATATGCTACGGGGACTCATGCAAAAGATGCAGTCTTTGAACTTCGTAATTTGATCATAAAGAATAACTATGACCTTGCTTTTACAATGAAAGGGTACCTAGGTTTAGTTGTTGCCCTGGCGCTTTCGCTTTCAAGAACAAAAACACCACTAGTTTATCGGGAAGTTATCCATCAATCATCAAGTAGTTTATATGAAAAAGTAAGCTGGTTAAAAAGGCATTTTAGAAAAAAATATTTAAGGTATGTTTACCGGAAAGCCAGCATGGTTATTGTCCCATCAAACGAGATGGTAAGTGATTTGGCAAGCAACTATAAAATAGGTAAAGAAAAAATCCGGGTAATCCACAACCCTGTTGATTACGAAGAAATCCAGAATAAATCGGCTGAAACGGTTGAGCACGGCTTTTTTAATACTAAAGTACCTGTAGTTGTCGGCATGGGCAGGTTGACCAGGCAAAAAGATTTTTATACCTTAATCAAGGCAGTAAAGCTGGTTAATGATGAGGGAACCCAGGTTAGGTTAGCATTGATCGGGGAAGGGGAAGAAAAGGAGAAATTACATAAACTGGTCATTGACTTGGGGGTAGAAAAGGAAGTAGTTTTTTTGGGGTTCCAGGAAAATCCTTACAAATATATTGCCAGGGCCGATATCTTTGTGCTTTCTTCATTTTACGAAGGATTTCCCAATTCTTTGCTCGAAGCGATGGCCTGCGGAGTGCCTGTTATTTCCACTAACTGTAGTTCCGGGCCGGCTGAGATTATAAATCATTATGAAAACGGTATTTTAATTCCGGTGGGTAATAGCCGGGCAATAGCTGATAAAATAAATGACATTTTACAGAACCAGCCGTTAGCAATGAGTTTATCATTAAATGCTAAAAATACAGTGATGGATAAATATTCGTTATGCAGGGTAATCAAGGAATATGAAAAGGTATTTGAGCTTGCATACAAACAATAACAGTAATATATATTTATAAAAATATCTGGCCAAAATTAAGTTGTTAAGGGGAAAAACAATGATCACGGTAGACTATATTTTATCGTTTATGCTATACAATAAACATTCGGGTAAAGAAAAGGCCAGTGTTGAAAAAATTAAATATTTTAATAGAGCTAGCTGTTTTAAATCATACACCTTGGATACGATTAGTAAGAATAAAAGTTTTAAACTTGTAAAAATGTTTATTTTGGAGATATACTATATTTTACATGTAGTGTTAATAAGAAAAAACAAACCCGATTTAATATTTGCCAGAAGTTTTTTTTGCTTTGGTACTTATTTGGCATCTAAACTTTATAAAGTTCCACTGGTTAGAGAAGTGCATTCTGATATTTTAGATGAAAGTAATATCTTATATGATGGGAATAGTTTTAAAAAAAGGCTTAGTTCTTTGTGGCACTATTATTCTCTGTTTTTTATTAGAAGGTCTAGTGGGGTTATTTTTAACAATCCAGTGCTGGAAAAATACTATAAAAATAACTACCTGGGAAACAGGGTTGAAACAATTGCTATCCATAACGGGTGTGACCCTGAATTTTTTTATCCCATGGATAAAAATGAAGCAAGGAAAAGGCTTGGTTTAGAAGAAAATGTGAGATATTTACTGTTTATCGGTTCAGTGAGTAAATGGCACGGGGTGGAGAACATTTTGGAAACGCATAAGCATATTGAACAATGCGTGGAAGATAAAGAAGTAGAACTGCTTGTAGTAGGGGGATATAATGAAAGCTACTTAGAAGAAATAAAACAGCGCGGTAGTGGGAAAAATATCTCATTTAAGGGGGCTGTTGATAAAGCTACAGCTTTTTATTATATCAATGCAGCAGACCTTTGCCTGCTTCCGGTCAATAATATTAGAGTAAGCCCGGGCAGTCCTTTGAAATTATTTGATTATGCAGCATGCGGTAAACCGATTATTGCGCAAGAAAAAACTACCGGTTACAGTGATCTGGTTGCAAAATATGACCTTGGTATTAGCTGCGATTTTACAGATCCTCAAACTGCAGCGAAAAGGATTACTGCATTTTTAGCTGATTACAGTGAAGAATATTACCTGAAGAACAACAGGAAGGTAGCAGAGGAACATTTTAGCTGGGAAAAAATTATGGAAAAGTGGATTGAATTTGGATTGCAGGTTAAAGGCAACTGAAATATAATAGAACAACTTTTTTATTAAGCAATACAATACTTGAATTGGGGTTTAAGATAATGAGAGATGAAAACCAAAAACAACCAGTTACAGCAATCATCGGTCTCGGTTACGTGGGCTTACCGCTATTGCTTGATTTCTGTGAAGCGGGGCTTAAGGTAACCGGCTTTGATATCGATGAAGAAAAAATCAATATGCTCCAAAAAGGTGAAAGCTATATCGGCTACATCCCCGGAGATAGGTTTTTGGAATACAAAGACAAAGGGCTATTTGAAGCCACCAGCGATTTCAGCAGGTTAAGCGAAGCAGATAATATTATTATCACAGTACCCACTCCTTTAGATGAGCACCGTGAACCTGATCTCAGCTATGTAAAAGCTACTGCTGAAGAGATTGCCAAACATTTAAAGAAGGGGC
>PWGE01000002.1 GCA_003554345.1 Candidatus Sumerlaeota bacterium
AAGGCCCTTTTAAAGGATAAAAAGCATCGTGTTCGCTATGCCAATCTGTGCCAGAAATATTCACAACGTTTCTCTATGAAACGACATGTGCGTCGCTTTCTGGAATTGATTGAAGAGTCTTCTTAAGAAGACCGACTGTATTGTACTTTTTTTGTTAAGGGAACGACATCCTTTATCTGGAGCTTGTCATTTTGCAGGGAAATGATGATTTTGTTTCCGGATTTGACTTTTTTCTTCAGGATGGCGTTTACCACTGAGGCTTCCAGATATTGTTCGAGGAATCTTTTAATAGGCCGGGCTCCATACTGAGGATCAAATTGATGACGTATAATCCAGTTTTTAGCAGGAGTGGTGAATTCAATCTTAATCTTCCGTGAGGCGAGACGTTCATTAATTTCTTCCACGAACAGGTCGAATATCTGGGATAGTACCTTATGCGTTAAAGGATTGAAGATAATCAGATTATCGATACGGTTAATAAATTCAGGTTTAAAGAATTTGTTAACGTCTTTCTTTATTTCAGCCTGAAGCCGCTTGTGATTTAATGCTTTTTCTTCCCGGTTTTCTCTTGAAAATCCCAGATGACCACTTTGTTTTAACCGATGGGTTCCGAGGTTGGAGGTCATAATAATAACCGTGTTCCTGAAATCCACCTTGTGTCCGAGACTGTCGGTAATGATACCGTTATCGAAAATCTGGAGAAGAATGTTAAACACATCTGGATGGGCTTTTTCAATCTCATCAAGGAGAACTATGGAAAAAGGATGGCGGCGTATCTTTTCTGTTAAGATGCCTCCTTCTTCATAACCGATATATCCGGGAGGTGCACCCACCAGACGGCTGACATTAAACTTTTCCATATACTCCGACATATCGGTTCGAATGAGAGCGTCTTCTGTATCAAATAACGTTTCTGCCAGAGTACGGGCTAATGCAGTTTTCCCCACACCGGAATAACCAAGGAAAAGAAATACCCCTAACGGTCTCTTTGGATCCTTCAGTCCGGAACGAGCTTTCCTCAGGGTGTTGGCGATAATCTTTACGGCTTCATCCTGTCCTTTTATTTTCCTGGAGATTTCATTTTCAAGATTAAGTAAACGGTCGATTTCAGAACGGTTTATTCTTTCCAGAGGAATCCCCGTCCATCGGGAGACTACTTTTCCGATACTTTCAGGGGTGATTTTAGAGGGTCGTAGCGTTTTATCGTTCATCTTCTTGTATTGATGAACCAATCTCTTTTTTATCTTTTTTTCTTCATCCAGGAGGCTCTGTAATTCATCGAGCCTTTCGTAATGAGGTGACTTTACATCACCTTCTTTTTGGGTTTGTTCCAGAAAATTTTCTTTTTTTCGGCTCTTTTCATGGCTGATGTTAAGGAGTCGCTCTTCAGACCGATTGATATCGGAGGTAAGTTCAGAGTTTTGAATGCGCAGAAAGGAACCAGCTTCATCAATGAGATCAATTGCTTTGTCCGGCAAGAAACGATCCGTAATATACCTTACGGAGAGATTGACGGCGGCTTCCAGAGAATCCTGCGAATACTGCACCTGGTGAAACTGTTCGTAATGCTTTTTTATGCCCTTCAATATATCGACAGTGTCACTGGTGGTAGGCGGGTCAACCAGAATCTTTTGAAAACGACGCTCTAATGCCCCGTCTTTTTCAACAAACTTTCGATATTCAGCAAGTGTGGTGGCACCAATGCACTGGATCTCTCCCCGGGAAAGCGCTGGTTTGAAAATGTTTGAAGCATCCAGGGTGCCTTCAGCAGAACCTGTTCCTACCAGTGTATGCATTTCATCAAGGAAAAGAATGATATTGCCATCTTTCCTGACTTCTTGAATGATTCCTTTTATTTTTTCCTCAAACTGGCCACGATATTTGGTGCCGGCAACAATAGATGCCAGATCGAGAACAAGAATCCTCTTCTGAACAAGAAAGTCAGGCACTTCTCTTCGGTTAATCAGTTGAGCAAGACCCTCTACAATAGCTGTTTTCCCTACGCCGGGTTCACCAATCAGGACAGGATTGTTTTTATAACGCCGGCAAAGTATCTGAAGAAGTCGTTGTATTTCATTTTCCCTTCCAATAATAGGGTCAAGTTTCCCTTTCTCTGCCATAAGGGTTAGATCATAGGCATATTTCATCAGGAAATTTGAACTGGCTCTGCTGGCTCGTTGCTGGGATTGCTGGTAACGGGAGCGTGAAAACCTGTGGTCCCGTGACTGACGGTCTTTTCCCTTTTTATCATCTTCCGAATTGAGATATAAATCATTCAATTCTTCCATCTCATCTGCTTCTTCTTCGTCTTCATCATCCTCTTCCTCTTGATCATCAGCCAGTCGGTTATTGTCAAACTGAAAAAGATTGAGGATATCCTTTTCATTGTTTATCAATCGGAATTCTATGTGTTTAAGCCCCTCATCAGTTTCGAGATGAGAAAGGTCGAGATATTGCAACAGCACTTTAAAAGCATAAAGGCTGGGTGTCCGAAAAATTGCAAGAAACACATCTGTGGTGTCCACCCGTGATTTTTTCAAAAACCGTGCAATGACCTCGGCTTCTTGAATGAGTTGTATGGTTATGGGGGGAATGCTGGCCCTTGTTTTGTCTCTTTGGCTTTTAGCCGGTGTCACATAATCTAACAACTTCTCTCTGAGTTCCAGGATTTTTTCTTCAGGTAATATCTCTGAAATAATTCGGTGTGCCTTGCATTGCGGGAAGTCGATCATGGTGATAAGCAATATTTCCGGGGCAATTTCGTAACTTCTCACTTTTTTTGTCACAAATTCCCGTGACATATGCAGGAGTGCTTTTAATTCTGGTGAAGGTTCTATATTAAAATTGTTGAACATTTTCTGCTCACCTCTTTCTCCGGCGATCAGAATATTTATCTGACTTTTAAAGAGAAGGACGCTTTATATTTGTCCTTCCTTCTTTCTTTCTTTCTATTATAAACCGTTGTATCTTTTTTCAATACCTTTACTGATTGAGCCGGAATTGTTCTTTTTCTAAACCTGTTCTAATTATACCACAAATCAGCTCTATTTCATGCTGTTTTATTGAAGGAAAGAGGGGAAGGGTTAAACAGCATTCCGCGTAGGTTTCTGTATGAGGCACATCTGCCTTGAAAGAAGTATAAGCAGTAAAAAGATGGATTGGGGGATAATGAAGAGAGGTTTGTATGCCTTCTTTTGTGAGAAGGGAAGCGATCTTTGAACGTTGCAAATTGCTGGAAAATACCACCGGGAAAATATAATGAGAGGATGGTAAGTTCATACTGTAGAAAGGAAGCGTTATTTGCTGTAAAGATGCAAGCAAATTCCAGTAATTGTTTGTTACTTCCTTACGGCGCTGATTTAAGTGGGAAAGTTTTTTTAACTGTACCAGGCCAAGGGTGCTTCTTATGTCATCAATACGATAATTAAATCCAGGTTGGGTGACGTCATATTGGAAGGAATGTCCTTTGTGTTTATCCCAGGAAAGAGTGCTCATGCCGTGGGAACGTAAAAGTTTGCAGAGGTTATGCTTTCCCAGGCTTTTACTTATCAGCATTCCCCCTTCTGCGGTAGTAATATTTTTATTTGCAAAAAAACTAAAACATCCAAATTCACCAAAAGTGCCCAGAAATTGCTGTTTATATTTAACAAAGGGACTGTGGGCACAATCTTCTATCACGGGAATATTATGCTTTTCGGCTATTTTTGTAATCTCATCAACAGGAGCTGGATAACCGGCATAGTGAACAACAAGAATAGCCGCTGTTTGGGGTGATATCTTTTGTTCAACTTCTCTGGGAGAGATGACAGGGTAGGTATTACTGCAGATATCTGCAAATACCGGCCTGGCACCTTGCTGTATTATACAGTTGGCGTCAGCAACAAAAGTTAATGAAGGGAGGATGACTTCCTGGCCAGGTCGAATATCCAGTGCCTGCAAAGCAAGAGAAATGGCAGCAGTACCACTGGAAACGGCTAATGATGGATAACTGTACATATTTGACCAGCTGTCTTCAAACTTGCGCGTTTGGGGACCCATGCTGATCCACCCTGAATCCAGGGCTCTGGTTAAGGCCTGTTTTTCTTCCTCATCGAAAGAAAGTGAAAAAAGGGGGATACGCCATGATTGTGATTGTTTCATTTTTTGAAAGTGAATTCTCCATTACTGTAAATGGTCTGACCATCAGCAGTGATTTTACCTTCTTCCAGCGTGGAAATCATATCCCAGTGAATGGCTGATTCATTTTTTCCTCCAGCTTCTTCCATTGCTTTTCCCACCGCTATATGAAAAGTGCCTCCAATTTTTTCGTCAAAAAGAATGTTTCTGGTAAAACGGCTGATATCCTCGTTCATACCCAGTGCTATTTCGCCAACATAACGGGCTCCTTTATCAGTATCCAGCATTGAATGCAGGAAGGGTTCATTTTTTTGTGCTGTGGCTTTTACTACTTTCCCTTCCTTGAAGGTCAACTCAACTCCATGAACCTCACGCCCTTTGAAAACGGCGGGATAGGTGAAGAATACTTTTCCTTCGACACTCTTTTTTAAGGGAGAAATGAAAATTTCCCCATCAGGAAAATTTTCTTTTCCATCACAATTTATCCATTTTCGACTTTCATCAACCATGAAAGTAATATCAGCATGGGGTGTCTGAATGCGGAATTTTTGGTAGACGGTAAGTTGTTTGATAAGACGGGCCTGGAATGCCGATTGTTTTTTCCAGGCTGCTATTGGGTCAGGATTATTGACCTTGGCAGCATGATACACAAAGTCTTCATATTCCTGTAAAGGCAGGTCGGCTTCCTGAGCAAGTGATGAGGTTGGAAAAAGGGTTCCGCACCAGCGCAATTCCCCTTCCGAACTTCTCTTGAAAAAGCGACGGTAAAAGGGAAGTAATGACTTTTGGTGTAAAGATTGTCTGGAAGGATCGATTGTTGATTGGTTCCGGGTATTTTCTTCAGCCCAGATGGTTAAGTAGGCATCCACTTTTTCTACTTCGTTCTTAAGAAGAGGTGATAGATATTGTAATTGATGGTCTGAAGCATTTTTATAAAAACTATAAGAAAGCTCGTCCCACGTGACTTTTACAGTGGGATGAGCGCCCTTCTTTAAAGCAAGATTGTATACTTCAGTGATCAGCGGTCGGCCGGCAATGTTACCTGCTATAATGAAGAGGTCGTTTTTTTGTATTTTTAAAGAGTAGTCTACTAAAATTTTTGCCATTTTCCTCGTTCTCTGGTCTATCATCGTTTATTTCTCCTTTCATGGTTATGGTTTATTAAAGATTAAAGTAAGAGGTTTTCTCTGCGAAGTGATTCATATGATAGATTATACTCGGAGCAACTTTAAGAGCAACAATTGGCAGTGTGACATATATTGTGGAGAGGGGAATGAGTCTGCCATCCTGTTGTATCCCCGGGAGCTATTACAGTTCCAGCCTTGGAAAAGGTATTTCCCCGGGAACAACTTTCCATTTCTGTTGGTTAATATATTTTTCCTGCAGCCTGTTATAGGTGCTTTCTGCAAGTCTGTCTTCAAATCCAAGAATTTCCCACATTTTCTGGGCGCTGGTAGGTATGAGAGGATACAGATTAAGGGTTATTTCTGCGATGGCATAGAGAAGGGTCAACATTATTTGTTGAAGATATTCTTCATTGTCCGTTTTGGCTACTTTCCATGGTTCTTTTTGTACGATGAAACTGTTACTGGCATCAGCGACTTCATTGATGGCCTTGCTGATTTCATGCAGGGAGAGAGTGTGGTAACTCTCTTCAATCTTTTTCGACAGTTGTCTGCTGCTTGTTATCAGAGTCTGGCAGGCATTATCTTCGATTTCTATTCGGGGCAAAGAACAATTAAAATATTTCTTAATCATGCTGACGGTACGATTCAGGAGATTGCCAATACAGTTTGCCAGGTCTGCATTATATTTCTGGACAAGCTTTTCTTCGGAGTAATCTCCATCACTTCCAAAGTTAATCTGGGAAGAAAGGTAATAACGCAGAGCATCGGTGGTAAATTTTTCTGTAATAACAAAGGGGTCAATACTGTTTCCCAGTGATTTGCTCATTTTCTCTCCACCTATTGTCAGCCAGCCGTGACTGAAAACCTTTTGGGGAAGGGGAATGCCTGCAGACATAAGCATACATGGCCATATAACGGCATGGAACCAGGCAATTTCTTTTCCGATAAGATGAAGATCAGCAGGCCATAATGGTTGGCAGGGACTGTTTTCATCAAAATAATTGATTCCCGATAGGTAATTAATGAGAGCATCAAACCAGACATAAATGACGTGGTCATCATCGTGAGGAACAGGTATTCCCCACCTGAATGTGGTTCGGCTTACGCTGAGGTCATTGACACCTTCTTCCAGACGGGCAAGTATTTCGTTTCTTTTCCATTCAGGTTCACAGAATGAGGGGTTTTCTTTGATGTGTTTTTGGATGATTGGGGCGTATTTTGATAGTCTGAAAAAATAGGTTTCTTCAGATAACTCTTCTACTTCCCGACTACAATCCGGACAGTATTTTTTTTCTTCCAGCTGGGTTTGTGACCAGAAACTTTCGCAGGGAACACAGTATAAACCGGTGTAAAGCCCTTTGTATATATCGTTGTTTTCTTTTATCAAGGAAAAAAGTTTTTGGACTGTTTTGGTGTGTCGTTCTTCTGTGGTGCGGATAAAATCGTCGTTGGAAATATGGAGAGCTTCTCCCATTTTTTTAAAAGAGGCAACCATGTCATCTGCAAATTCCTGGGGAGAACATCCCTGCTCTTCTGCAGCACGTTGAATCTTTTGACCGTGCTCATCTGTTCCTGTCAAAAAGAAAACTTTATTGCCCTGGAAACGACGGAAACGTGCCAGAATGTCTGCAATAATAGACGTATAACTATGACCTATATGAGGTTGAGCGTTAATATAGTAAATGGGGGTTGTGATATAATATGTCTGCATGCTTTTCCTTTCTCCTTTTTCTGCGGGATGGTAAATATTTTTTTATAATATTGTATAGGTCTTTCGATGTATTACAAGGTGATTAACCAATCTGCAGGTCAGAATGAGTTTTCTAATGAACAGTTTTAAGGGACATGTTTCCCGGTATCCAGAAATATCCCCTGCATAAAGTATTGCTCGAAATTTTGATGTTCTGCCAGGGAAAGTGGTTTGATAACTTTGAAAATACGCTGTAAAGTTTTTTCAGGAGAGCGATTTAAAAGCTCGTAAAACCGCATCAAGCCTTCCATCGCTGGTTGTGGAGAAGGAATAATGGTGCTTTTGAAAACCTCCTGAGGGAAGAAATCCAGATCCTGTAGAGCTGTAACATTCAGAGAATGAGAAAAACCGCCTCCTACATATATCTTGCGAGGGATCTTCTGAGTTCGCCCGCTTTCTTCCAGCAGAATTTTAATGCCGCTCCAGAAAGCTGCTTTAGCATTTTGAAAATCACGTATTTCTTTCTGACTTATGGGTAAAGAAGGAAGTTTTTTATGAATGACAAGGTTGTCTGATACAAGAAAATGGTCGCTGCTGGAAGCCTGAATGGTGCCGTCAGCATGTAAAATGCCTTCCTGGTAAGCAGACCAGATGAAGTCGATGATACCAGAACCGCAAAAGGAATGTGGTGGAATATTGCCGATTGTTTGAAATTCACCCTTTTTGAGGCAATATACAGCTCCGGGTACTGCAGGCCCTCCGTTCTCAATATTTCCCCCTTCCAGTGCTGGTCCTGCAGCACAGCTGCAGCTATAAATAGTATCCTTATGACTTAAGGCGATTTCACCGTTTGTTCCTATGTCTATGAAAAGGAAGTCCTTTTCTTTATCTGCATGGATGCCATACAGCCCGGCAAGAAGGTCTCCTCCCAGAAAGCCGGTGATGAGAGGAAAAAAGTACCATAGCATATCCTGCTTTACGGTCCACTCGTCGCCCTGCCAGGATAAAAGAAAGGGATAAGAACCAAGAGAATGAGGTGAGAAACCGCGTAATATATATTCCATGACGGAATTCCCGGTGACAATAAAACAAAAAACCTCCCGGGGGTGAGTGTTCATACTTTCCAGCATCTGTGAAATGAAATGATTGGTGTCTTCGAGACACTTTTGAAAAGGGTGAGAGTCCATAAGGGTATGAATTCGTGAGATAACGTCAGATCCAAGGGCAATCTGAGGATTGGCAAAATTATATGACTCCTGACTACCACTCCTGACGGCAACTTTTCTACAGCTCACAGTGGTTGTTCCAAAATCACAAAGAATAATAAATTGTCTCTTATCGCCGTTCCAGAAATGACGAGAGGTTGTCTGTATCGTCAATTTTTCGTTTTTGTAGTAATCTGCTGGTAAAGTGCGGCAAAAGTGGGGGGTATGTTTAAACTTCTTTCGGGTTTGTTTCGGAAGATAAGCTGTGAGTCCCCCGGGTACAGGTTTCCGGGGAAGAGAAATGGAAATTGTTCGTACAGGAGTTTTGAGTTTTGGGTGACGTGATCGGGTACGGAAATGCTGGAGCTTGGGGAGATAAGGCAGAATCACTTTTAAAGAAGAATATACTCTGTATTGACATGCCAGCACCTCTTTTTTTGAGGAGGGACTTTTTGTTAGAATTGTCACCTTGCATTGT
This sequence comes from Candidatus Sumerlaeota bacterium, assembly GCA_003554345.1. Classification (GTDB taxonomy): domain Bacteria; phylum Sumerlaeota; class T1SED10-198M; order T1SED10-198M; family T1SED10-198M; genus T1SED10-198M. Next base: position 8,617 of record PWGE01000002.1, read on the forward strand.
TTACATGTACCTAATCCCTGGCAGCTTTGGGGAAAAGAAATTCCCTGGCGTTGAAGAATTTCATTTAAACGCTGACCGGCTAATGCTGGAACTTTCTCCAGCAGGGTTTCACTGGCAGAGTAAATTTCAATCCAGTACATGGAGGGATCGTGTGAGGTTATTTTTATATTCTTTGTATTGTTTTAATACCCGTTGGTAGGTTTCACTGCCTTGGTAAGTGCTCAGCAAATCAGCACGGTACAGTTTGAGTAATTTCTTGAATGCCGGATGTTCCACAATGCGCTTGATAGTGTGCGTAGATCGATAAAAAAGAAATGGGGGATACATGTGATAACGTACCAGGTAAAATACATCTTCTCTTATTCTGGCCGGGTAAATATCAGGTGAGAGGGCCTTTCGTGCTTTATACGCTCCGATGCTGGAGTGTTTGTAAAATGGGTGTTTTCTGTTATTACGCCGGGCAAAAGCCTTTCCGAGATCATGGAACAACAGCCCCAGGCTCAGGGTAAGAGAAGGGTTTTTGACATATTGAAAGCAAGCCAGTGTATGTTCAAAAACGTTCCCTTCAGGATGATAATCTTTGTCCTGTTCTATTTCCTGTAATATTTGAAGTTGAGGAAAAAAAAGAAATAAGACGCTGGAACAGGCCATTTGGCTGAGAAAATAAGGGGTGCTTTTGTGGGCAAGGAGATGGTTGAATAGATGCCATTCAATGAGATGAGGGCGGGATTTGATTTCGGGAAAATTGTAATGTACAGATAGATTGTATTCGGGATGTTCACCGCTTATCATGAGGTATTTTAAATAATGGTATAGCGATGATGAGATAATGCTTCCTGCTTCTTTTTCATATTTCAGGTTAAACCTGGTACTACATGGATCCAGGTAGGTGCCTGAAGGCAGTTGATAAGAAAAAATGGGGTATGTTGGTGATTCTGCATGATATCGCAAATGTTGTAACCTGGCAGGTGAGACTGTTTTGTAACTGATAAAAGCATCGTCCAATTCAAAAAAGACATCCCAGCATGGATGTTGAAGAAATGAATGGGTATAACCTTCCCTGATTAATTCAAGAAAATCTGCTGTTGAATATACCTCCAGGAAAAAGGGTTGTTTCCCTGAATAGAGGGATAAGGCAGAACTGCCGGGAAAAATGGAGTCCCCCTTCGTATTCAGAGAGCGGATAAAATCTCGGAATTTCATAGAACGATCCTTCCTGTCTCAAGCAGGGATGTTTCTTATATTGTAGGAGAAATTATTAGAATAAAAACCTCAGATGTTTTTACGGCGCCTTTCTTTGCAACAGATGAGTCAAAAAGTGTTCAGCAACAGATGAGTAACACTAAATCATAGAAGGTTTGTTGTGTGATTCTTATTTGGGGTTGCTATAAGCATCCTTACATAATTTTGTAATGAGCTTATTTGAAAAAAAGCGTTAACTGGTAAGAAGGGGCACTATTAGCATTGACTTATGACGAGTTTTAAAGATAATATATAAATTTGATGAATAATTTGCTGATCCCATTTTTGCTTTCACTTACCCCTGTTCTTGCAGGATTTATAGTATATATCATTATAAGAAGCAAAAAAAAATAATCACCATAATAAGGAAGGGTTATGTCTCAAGCAATCTTACTTCTTAAGGATGGGACGGCTTTCTATGGTAAGCCATGTGGTATGCGTGGTGAAGTTGCCGGAGAGGTCGTTTTTAACACCGGTATGATGGGCTACCAGGAAATTTTAACAGACCCATCTTATGCCGGACAGCTGGTTACACTAACTTATCCCATGATTGGTAATTACGGGGTTTCTTACCTTGATAATGAATCGCGAGGGGTCTTTTGCAGTGGCTTGATCATTCGTGAAATGCATTCTACTTTCGGTGGTCATTGGAAGAGTCAGGAAGAGTTGAGCGACTTTCTTCAAAAAAATAAGGTGGTGGGAATCCAGGGTATCGATACCCGCCGACTGGTTCGTCATATACGTGAACATGGATCTATGCCGGGCATCATTTCTCACAGTGACACTGATGTGAAGAGTTTGCTGGCCCGCCTTGAATCTTTTCCTTCTATGGAAGAGCGTGACCTGGTTTCAGAAGTTTCAACTCCTGCCATCTACGAATATGAAGAGACCATTGACAGGGATTATGTAGATTTCCCTGTTCTTGAAGAGAAAGATAAAGTCCCTGGTATTGCCGTCTACGATTATGGAACCAAATACTGTATTTTACAGTATCTGCGTACTATTGCCCGAAAGGTGGTGGTTTTTCCTGCTCGCACACCTCTTCGTGAGGTGATGAAATATCACCCCTCAGGTGTTTTCTTATCTAATGGACCGGGTGATCCTTCATCGATACCATACGCCCGTCAAACTGTGGAACAGTTACTTAGAGATTATCCTGAACTTCCCCTCTTTGGTATTTGTCTTGGTCATCAACTTCTGGGACTGGCACTGGGTGGGAAAACTTATAAGCTTACATTCGGTCATCATGGCATAAATCAACCTATTCGTAATGAAACTACCGGGAAAGTAGAGATTACTTCAGAGAATCATAATTATGCTGTGGATTTCGACTCTATTTGTCATAAAGCTGAAAAGACTCATGTTAACTTGAACGATGGGACCCTGGAAGGGATACGGGTAAAGAATCGCCCCGTGTTTTCCATCCAGTTTCATCCCGAAGCTTCTACCGGTCCCAATGATTCGAATTATCTCTTTTTTGATTTTCATTCGATGATTAAAGGAGTATAAAATTTATGCCGAAAAGAAAGGATATAAAGAAGATCCTCGTTATAGGCTCCGGTCCGATTATTATAGGTCAGGCATGTGAATTTGATTATTCAGGAACCCAGGGGTGTAAAGCGCTCAAAGAGGAAGGCTATGAAGTGGTACTGGTTAACTCAAATCCAGCGACAATCATGACCGATCCTGAATTTGGAGATAAGACCTATATTGAACCGCTGACCGTCGATATTGTGGCAGCAATTATTGAAAAAGAAAAGCCTGATGCTCTCCTCCCTACATTGGGCGGGCAAACTTCTTTGAATCTTACAATGGATCTCGATAAAAAGGGGATTTTAAAGAAATATGGTGTTCGTCTTATTGGTGCTAATGTAGAGGCTATTGAAAAAGCTGAAGATCGTTTTGCCTTTAAAAATGCTATGGATAATATAGGTTTGGAGATGCCTCGTGGAGGGTTTGCCTACAATGAAAAAGAGGCAGAAGAGCTCATGGAATATGTTGGGTTTCCGGCAATTATCAGGCCTTCTTATACGCTGGGGGGTACCGGGGGAAATATTGCCTATAATAAAGAGGAGTTTCTCCTTTATGCCAGGTGGGGATTAGAGAATAGCCCAATAAATGAGGTTCTCATTGAAGAGTCTATTATCGGATGGAAAGAGTTTGAACTCGAAGTCATGCGGGACCATTCTGATAATGTGGTGATTGTTTGTTCCATTGAAAATTTTGATCCTATGGGAGTGCATACCGGTGATTCAATTACGGTTGCTCCTGCTTTGACCCTTTCCAATAAAGAGTATCAAAGATTGCGTTCTGCAGCAATTAAAATTATAAGAGAAATAGGAGTGGACACCGGTGGTTCCAATATACAGTTTGCAGTTAATCCTGCAAATGGACGCTTTGTGGTGATTGAAATGAATCCAAGGGTTTCCCGTAGTTCTGCCCTGGCTTCTAAAGCGACAGGTTTTCCTATTGCTAAAATTGCTGCAAAACTTGCCGTGGGATATTCACTTGACGAGCTTAAAAATGATATAACACAAAAAACCCCAGCCTGTTTTGAACCGACCCTTGACTATTGTGTGGTTAAAATTCCCCGCTTTACTTTTGAAAAATTCCGTGGTGTACCCGATGTTCTTTCCACACAGATGAAATCAGTTGGTGAAGTGATGGCTATCGGCCGTAATTTCAAAGAAGCTCTTCAGAAAGGTTTGCGATCTACGGAACGTGGTTATGATGGGTGGCAAACATTGATCAGTCCTGACATTGAAAAAGCCAGGCTGGTTGAAAAACTGCGTATTCCTCATTCGACCCGGCTGTTCTATTTAAAAGCGGCATTTTTGAAGGGGTTTTCCCTGGAAAGCATCCATAAAATTACCGGTATTGATCCGTGGTTTCTTGGTAATCTTAATGAATTGGTGAAGATGGAGTCGGCCCTTCAGGAGAGAGTCAGAAACCAGGCTGTGAACATAGATTCCTTCCCGGCTGAAGAGTTCAGGATGTTTAAACAATCCGGTTTTTCTGACCTTCAGCTGGCCGATATTTTTGGAATACCGGAAAGTTCACTTCGTCAAAAAAGAATCGATAAAGGGGTCTTGCCTGTCTTTAAAGCAGTTGATACCTGTGCTGCGGAATTTGAAGCCTTCACCCCCTATTTTTATTCAACGTATGAAGAAGAAACAGAATATATTCCTTCGAATAAAAAGAAAATTGTTATCCTGGGAAGTGGTCCCAATCGCATTGGTCAGGGCATAGAATTTGATTACTGTTGTGTTCATGCCTCTATGGCTTTAAGAGAAATGGGATTTGAGACGGTGATGGTCAATAGTAACCCGGAAACAGTGAGTACCGACTATGATGTTTCGGACAACCTGTTTTTTGAACCGATTACTCTTGAGGATGTGATGAATATCATTGAAGAGGTTTCTCCTGAAGGAGTGATTGTCCAGTTTGGCGGACAGACCCCTCTGAAGCTGGTCAATGCCCTTCAGGAAAGAGGAGTGCCCATTATGGGAACGCCGCCGGAGTCTATTGATACCGCGGAAGATAGAGAAAAGTTTGGGACCCTTATAAAAAAACTGGGTATTTCTCAACCACCTCATGGTACGGGATATAGCTTTGAAGATGTGAAAAGTATTGCTTCAGAAATTGGTTATCCGGTTTTGGTACGTCCTTCGTATGTGTTGGGCGGACGTTCCATGGAAATTGTCTATGATGAGGAATCATTGAAACAATATATGAAAAATACTGTTCTGGAAAGTCCTGATCATCCAGTATTGATCGATAAATTTCTGGAGGATGCTATTGAGATAGATGTTGATGCTGTTTCAGACGGTCAGACAACGGTTATTGGAGGAGTGATGCAGCATATTGAGGAAGCAGGGGTGCATTCCGGAGATAGTGCCTGCTCAATTCCTACTATTTCTATAGAAAAGCCTGTTCTGGAGACCATGAAAAAGTGGACTGCTATGCTTGCACAACATTTATCCGTGCAGGGTTTGATGAACATTCAATATGCTTTAAAGGAGGGGAACTTATATGTGCTGGAAGTCAATCCCCGGGCTTCCCGGACTATACCCTTTGTCTCAAAGTCTATTGGAGTCCCAATGGCAAAGGTGGCATCCCGTATAATGGCGGGGAAAACCCTGAAAGAGGTCGGTTTTACCTCTACCCCCCATATTTCTTACCATTGTGTGAAAGAGGTGGTGCTTCCTTTTGTTAAATTTCCGGGCTGTGATACCATCCTGGGACCGGAAATGCGCTCTACGGGAGAAGTTATGGGAGTAGATAAGAGTTTTGCCCTGGCTTTTGCTAAGTCTCAAATGGCGGCCAATGTATCCCTTCCTTTGGAAGGAACTGTTTTTATCAGCGTTAATGATAAAGATAAAGAATCGATTGATGATATTGCCAGGGCATTTGCCCGGGAAAACTTTGAGATTCTGGCCACCTGGGGGACTTATAAATATCTGAAAAGAAAAAATATCCCTGTGAAGCGTGTGTATAAGGTAAATGAAGGACGCCCGAATGTTGTTGATGCGATGAAAAATGGAGACATTCAGATTGTCATCAATACTCCGCTCGGAAAAGCTTCGCAATTTGATGAAAGGGCTATTCGTACTACAGCTGTTGCTTACTCTCTTCCCTGCATTACGACCATTCCTGCAGCCAGAGCAGCTGTGGAGGGCATTTCTCAGATGAATGAGAAGCCCTTTGTTATAAAACCTTTGCAGGAATATCATTTCTATGAATGAAGTTCGGGTATTGCCGGAAATTGTAGCCAATAAGATTGCTGCTGGTGAGGTCGTAGAACGTCCGGCTTCTGTTGTTAAAGAATTGATTGAAAATGCCATTGACGCCGGCGCAACAATGATAACTGTGCAGGTATATGATGATGGTCAGTATATCTCTGTAACGGACAATGGCAGAGGTATGTCCAGAGAGGATGCACGTCTTTCTATTCATCGCCATACCACCAGTAAGATATATGATCCTCAGGATTTATATAACATCAAAACACTGGGGTTTCGTGGGGAAGCCCTTGCCAGTATTGCCTCTGTTTCTCAAATGAGTCTGATAACCCGAAAGAAAAAGGATATGGCGGGGGTACGTCTGGATTTGCGGGGAGGAGAGCTGACCAACATGCGCTCCGCTCCTCACCCTCCTGGTACCACTGTGCAGGTGCAGCATTTATTCTTTAATACACCTGCCCGCTATAAGTTTCTTAAATCCCCCCGGGTGGAAATGCAACATGTTAAAAGAGCGATCATACTTCAAGCCCTCGTTCATCCGGACATTTCTTTTTGCTATAAGGGAAAGGGGCCGGTGATTTTGGATTTATCTGCTACCGGTAATCCCCTGGAAAGAATAAGAGATGTCTTTGGAAATAAAACGTGGAAAGAATTGCTTTCTATTGAATGGCTCGAAAAGAATTTTTCTATTACCGGGTTCGTTTCACGTCCTGAATACAGTCGAAAAGACAAAAAGCATCAATTTCTTTTTGTGAATAGCCGACCGGTGGTGGATAATACTCTGTTTTATGCTGTCCGTCTTGCCTATCAGGATCTTATTGAGTCTCATCGCCATCCCTTTGCTGTGATTTATGTTCATATCCATCCGGAGCTGATAGATGTCAATGTGCATCCCAATAAGTATGAGATTCGCTTTAAGGAAGAACGTTGTATTTTTAATGCTTTGAGAGAAGCAGTTCAGAACCGGTTGCTTGAGTTGCAGGGGCCTGCGAAAATTCATATCCCTTCCCGTACTGAAGATTCTTCATTTTCTTCTTTGCCTGTGAATGGAAAACCGACAGAGAAAACTCCTCTCTTTCCCGGACCCTATTCCTCTTCCGTGAAAAAAGGGGACTCACACTTCATGTCATCTCTCTCTTCCCGGAAAGATGATGATTCTTTTGTTATTGCAGGGCAGTTGTTTTTTACGTATGTGCTGGTATTAAAGGAGGAAGAAGTATTGATAATCGATCAGCATGCTTTGCATGAAAAGATATTGTATTATAAACTCAAAACTCAACAGAATGCTTCTTCTTTTCGCTCACAGTTGTTGGTTCCGGAAGTATTTGAAATAGAGTCCGGTATGAAAAAAGTATTTGAGAATAAATTGGTGCCCCGATTGAAAGAGATAGGGTACGACGTGGAATTCTTTGGGGGCAATAGTTATATCATTAAATCTTATCCCACCGTTCTTAAGGATGTGGACCATAAAACGTTA
>PWGE01000331.1 GCA_003554345.1 Candidatus Sumerlaeota bacterium
CAACAGGATGAATGCCAAAGTGAACTTCTTTCTCCTCTTTTTCCAGGGCATTGGCGAGATTACGTACTGATTGTTGTGCCTGAGCGACTGCCATTCCATAGCCTGGCACAATAATGATACTTTCAGCATTTTGTATAATCCGGGGCAGTTGTTCCTCTGTATCAGCAGGTCCATCTTCTGATTTTTCGCTCTGGGTTGTTTGAGAATCAGAAACATTTTCATGAGGGGAAGGTTCTTTAGAATCTACAGCAGTTGCTTCAGTTGAAGAAGGGGCTCTTTCATCGTCCGGAACCTGTGATCTGCTTTCGGTATCAGGAGAAAAACCGGTTAAAACAGCCAGTAAACTGCGATTCATAGCTCTGCACATGACCCGGGTAAGAATAAGACCCGCTACTCCTACCAGGGTTCCCGTTCCTGCCAGAATAATGTTTTTTACTGCAATTCCTGCAATGGCTGCCGCAATACCTGATAAAGAATTCAGGAGGGAGATGATAATGGGCATATCTGCTCCGCCGATACGTAGCGTCATGAACAGCCCTCCTAAAAGGGCCCCTGTAATAATAAGAGGTAAAAGAATAGTAAAGTATTCGCCAGTGGTGGTACTGTTCAGTATAACCAGGACAAGTACAGTCAGTAAAATAAGACGCAGCACACATCCATGAAAAGGCAGTTGGAAAGGCTTTTGCAGAGCAATACCATGTAATTTTAATACGGCAATAAGACTTCCACCAAAGGTAAGGGTTCCTATCGCCAGTGCCAGGCTGGAGGAAGACCAGGATACAACAGCAGCTTCGTAAGCCTGCCCATTCATGACGGCAGATCCGGCCACAAGGGCAGAGGCTGCTCCGCCTAACCCGTTGAGCAGTCCAACCGTCTGAGGCATGTGAATCATTTTGACAGATTGTCCCAGAATCAAACCGATAACACTGCCTGCAATGATGAACAGGAGAGCAGTTACAATGCCTTCTTCGCCCGTTTCTATGAAAGCCCATATGATAGCAATAAGCATAGATAAAGCACCCAGGCGGTTACCCCAGTGGGCGGTACGGGGTGATTGCATGAGACGGATTCCTCCAATAAAACCAGCAATAATAAATATGGCTATAATAATTGTCTCTATTGCCATGGAATCTTCTCCTCTTTATCCTTTTCTTTTTTGTCCTGAAACATACGAAGCATACGCTCAGTTACCCAAAAGCCGCCAACAACATTGATGGTTGCTAGGATGAGAGCTATTGTCGCCCAGATCCTCGCATTTTCTGGTGCTGTCAGGAAAACAGCGATAGCACCTATGACGGTTATACCGGATAGGGCATTCATTCCTGACATCAGCGGCGTATGAAGAAGGGAGGGAACCGCTGATATGACACGGTATCCCAGCAGGGCACAGACGATAATAATGATTAATGCAGCATATAACATATGACGCTCAACTCCTTTTTTCTTCCTGATTTTCTATTTCATGCGATGAATACAGGCATATTATGGTTTATGATACGAAAACATTACCTGAGCAAATCATTTGTATTTTTCCATTGATTTGAGAGTTCCCTCATGAATGATGCGATTTTCATGGGTAACCAGAGTGGAATGTATTATTTCGTCAGTAGTATCGTGATTGATATTCCCATTTTTTACGAGATATGAGAGGAAATTGAAGGTACTATCAGAGAACATTTTTGTAGCATCAATGGGAAGAGTAGCAGGCATATTCAAAATACCGCTGATGGTGATTCCATTCCACCTATATTCTTCACCTGGATGCGTTAAAGAACAGTTGCCTCCCTGATCTACAGCAACATCAATAATAGTGGAGCCTTTTTTCATGCTTTTGACCATCTCTTCATCTACCAGTCTGGGGGCCACTTCACCTGGAATAAGAGCGGTAAGAATAACGACGTCACTCTGGGCAACATGATGAGATAAAACCTGGCGTTCGCGCTCGTACCATTCTTCGGTCAAACGACGGGCATAGCCACCTTCTCCAACTGCTAATTCTTTGGGAACGTTGAATTCAATGACTTCAGCGCCTAAACTGCGTGCCTGTTCATTCGCTTCAGGTCGAATATCAATAGTTTTGACTTTAGCTCCCAGTCTTTTGGCATTGGCAATAGCCTGAAGACCTGCTACTCCACTTCCCACAATTAAAAATTGAGCCGGTTTGATTATTCCTGATGAGGTGGGCATCATGGGAATGAAACGCCCCAGGTTATTAGCAGCAAAAAAAACTGACTTATATCCGGCTACAGTGCTCATCGCTGTTAAAGTATCCATGTGCTGGGCCCGGGAAATTCTCGGAATACCGTCGAGAGTAAAACCGGTGATACCTCGTTGAGCCATAATCTTTAAAGATTCATGATTGACAGGATTTGCTGGATGTAAGAAGCTTATAAGAGTTCCGTTTTCGGGAAACAGTTCTGCTTCATGTTTTTGAAGTTCCTCATTATAGCGAGGCTCTTTTACTTTTAATATAATATGGCATTGTTGGTACATTTCCCGGCTATCAGTACATATTTCCGCTCCTTTTTCACGGTATTCTTCATCACTGATAAAGGCATTGTTTCCTGCTCCGGTTTCTACAAGTACCCGGGCACCCCCGGCGGTCATTTTTCCTGCAGTTTCAGGAGTTGCCGCCACCCTTTTTTCGTTCTTTAAGATTTCCCGTGGGATACCAATTGTTAAATCTTGAAATTGCATAGCTTATCCCCCCCTTTTTAATGTTAACTATTCTATATTACCAGAAAAAGTGAGAATTTAAATACTTTATAGAAGCTCCAGTTTTATAATATTATTCAAGATATTTGAAAAGTTCAGCAAACGTTCTTTGTTTAAGTTAATAGGGGGAAGGAAGTATCTGAACTTTATTTTGCCGAAAACTAAAAAAAAATTTGTTCAATTATTAATTGTGATATATAATGGATAGGTAACAAAAAATTCTCTGATGACCTATATCTCTCATATTTTTATTTATATTACATAAGATGAATAAGATTTATGCTCCGATTGTATGAAGCCTTAAATTATTGTCTGTCCGGAAGGATATTCCATAATACAAAGAGGCTCTTTTTCCTCTTTCTTATGATACTGGTGCCCTGTTATTATCTGGGAAGCTTCAGTCATGAAGAAGATGAAAGATCTTCTCCCCTCCTTGTTGTACTGGAAGAAGATTCACCGCCTCTGGTCTTTTACAATCTAGAGGAACAACTTCAGGGATTGCTTATAGAGCTGTGGGAGGATATTGGAGAAAAATTAGGCCGACCAGTAGAATTTCAACTGACTCAACGTGAAAAAGCCCTTCCCATGATACGGGATAAACAGGCTCATTTTCATGGAAATGTGATGAGTTTGGAAGAGGACAGGGAAGAGGCGCTCATCTACACTGAAGAAATTATTACTCTCAACACTTTTTTATTTGTTCTTTCCGATATTCCGGCTCGTTCCCTGGAGAATGAGCAGATAGGACCTGTCGGGATAAGAGAGGACGGCTACGAGAAACAGTTTATGCGGAGAAACTATCCGGACATAGAGCTGAAAGAATATCCTGATGTGGAAACAATGGTATCTCAAGCTGTGCAGGGAGAAGTGAAAGCTTTCGTGGCACGCTATTATCAGGGAATGTATCTTCTGGACCAGTTTGCTGAGCAGGGAGCGTTTCGTCCTCTGGAACTTTTGTTGTCTCATGCGCTGGTTGCTGGTATTCATCCTGAAAATATTGACTTTCGTGAAAATATTAATCAGATA
>PWGE01000005.1 GCA_003554345.1 Candidatus Sumerlaeota bacterium
GGAAAAAAGACATCATGTCCGTGGAGAGCGCCTGGTTAATCACTGGCGTAAGGAAATACGCTCAGCCCATGGTGAAAGAACAGAAGTGTTTATTAACTATGATGAGCGGGGCAATGAGAAATCTCGTAACCGTACGGTGCGGGATACGTTGTAGTTTTATAAAAAGAAACCTTTCGCAATAGGCATTCGCCGACCAAAACCAAAGGCTTTTGAGGTTACTTTCAGAGAGGGCGGTGCCTGGTATCTCTTATATTCGTTTTTGTCTACCAGAGTTATAATCCTTTTTACTGTTTGTTCAGGCAAACCACTTCTGACGATTTCCTGGTAACTTTTGTGTTCTTCGATATATTGTTTGAGGATGCTATCTAAAAGGGGATAAGGGCAAAGAGAGTCTTCATCAAATTGCTCCGGCCGCAATTCAGCGGAGGGTTTTTTATGAAGGATGTTGAGAGGTATAATTTCCTTGTGACGATTTATATAATGTGCCAGTTCGTATAGCTGGGTTTTATATACATCTGCCAGCACTGCTAAACCACCGGCCATATCCCCGTAAAGAGTACAATATCCTGTGGCTAATTCTGATTTATTACCTGTAGTTAAAAGGAGATATCCGAATTTATTAGAAAGGGCCATAAGGATATCTCCACGGATTCGAGATTGGAGATTTTCTTCAGTCACATCAAAGGACCTGTTCTGGAAGATGGGACGCAGGGTGTCGAGAAATGAATGGTAGATCTTCGTGATGGAAATTTTTTCCAGGTTGATACCCAGATTTTCAGCCAGAGCCACAGAATCGTTCACACTCTCATCTGAACTGAATTCTGAAGGCATGGTAAGAGCAAAAACTCTGTCAGCTCCCAGTGCATGAACTGCTAATGCTACCGTTACAGCAGAATCTATTCCACCACTGAGACCTATGATAACTTTCTCAAAGCCACATTTTCTTACATAATCCCTGATTCCTAAAAGTAAAGCCTGGTAGAGATTTTCTTCCAGAGTCCTGATAGGAGTATCCGTTTCAGAAGTTTTTTCTAAAGTAAAGTCATCATTCCAGAAGAGCTGGACGTGCTGTTCTTCAAAGCACCGGCCATGAAAAACCTTGCCTGTTTTGTCAATAACGAGAGTTGACCCATCAAAAATGAGTTCGTCGTTACCACCCACCTGATTGACGTAAATTAAGGGAAGTTGATAGTTGCGCTGATGTGTTGTAGTGAGAGACTTACGCAGCTGTTGTTTGCCGGAATAATAAGGAGAGGCTGAAATATTTATAAGAATATCAATATTTTCTTCCTCTTTTAATATCTTTACAGGATTGGTATTATAATTACATCTATCTGTAAAAGCACCGTTCCATATATCTTCACATATACTGACCCCGAATTTTTTGTTTTCAAGCATAAAAGAGCCAGGTTTATTGCCGGGGCGAAAATATCTTACTTCGTCAAATACATCATAAGTGGGAAGAAGTATTTTATGAAAGCGTTTTAAAATGGAGCCGTTTTTTATCAAAATAGCGGAATTGTAGAGGTTGTTTCGGTGAATGGACGTAATGCCACCGAAAAGAATATGCAGGTCAGGATAACGTGAGGAAAAATTTTTCATTTTTTCCTCATATCGATGATAATATTCTAAAAATATGGGTTTTTCTAAAAGGTCCTTGGGAGGATAACCCAGTAAAGATAATTCGGGAAAAATAATAAGGTTGCTTTTCAGTGAAGCGGCTTTTTCAATTTCTTTTTGATGAATGGCGAAATTGTAAGAAAAATATCCAACAATAGGATTAATCTGAGCGATTGATATCTTCATCAGCAATATCTTTCAGGGGAATAATGGCATTTTTCGGGCATTTGGGCTGACATCTGCCGCAGGCAATGCACGTGTCAGGATTAATAGTATGTAATTGCTTTTTCTCACCACTGATAGCGCCAACAGGACAGACCTTTTTGCATATTCCACAGCCTATACATTCTGATGTGATTTGCATCTTGTTTCGTTTTCCTGCCTGGGAATCAAAGATGACTTTTCTGGGACAGACGGTAGCGCAAAGACCACAATCAACACATTTTTCATAGTCTATCACTGCCAGATGTTCTTTCATATTGATAGCTTTAACGGGGCAGACTTTCACACATCTTCTGCAACCGATGCATCCAATATCACAAACTTTATTTACAAATTTTCCGGGATGAGGAGAAGAACATCCAATATGTACATGTTTGTCAACATCTACCAGTTCAAAAAGACTTTTAGGACACGTATTAACACAAATTCCACAAGCAGTGCATTTTTTTTCATCTACTATCGGGAGATTATCATTACTCATGGTGATGGCAAAAAAGGGACAGGCTCTGGCACAACTTCCCTGCCCCAGGCAACCATAATCACATTGTTTAAAGCCGTCAGCTAAATGAGTGGAAATATTACAATCTTCTATTCCCTGGTACATATAGAGTTCCTGCGAATGGCTGGAAGAACCAGCGCAATGAAGCCTGGCTGCTTGTTTGGTGCCGGCACCCTTAACTTCAACACCCAGAATTTCACCCACATTCAGGGCTACTTCCTCTCCGCCCGCGATACAGGCTGTTACTTCCTCTTTACCGTCAACCATTTTTTCTGCCAGAGCTGGACAACCTGCATAACCACAGGCTCCGCAATTGGTGCCGGGAAGTACGTTCAAAACTTTTTTAACCCGGGGATCAGTTTTAACATGAAAAACTCGCGAGGCATAGAATAAGAGGAGGGCAAAAACTCCTCCGAGTACCGCCATTATGACTATGCTGATAATAAGTATATTCATAAAAACATTCCTATTGTACAAACATACCGCCAAATCCCAGGAATGCCAGTGATAACAGAGAAGCGGCAATAAAAGCTATGGGCAATCCTTTAAAAGGAGCAGGAACATCTACCAGTTCCAGTTTTTCCCGGATACCGGCCATTAAAAGTAAAGCCAGAGTAAAACCCAGACCTGAGAAAAGACCAAAAAATACTGCCATTATAAAAGAATGTTCTTCTAATATATTTAATTGGGCTACACCTAAGATGGCACAATTAGTGGTAATGAGAGGAAGAAATATGCCCAGAGCCTGGTAAAGAACAGGTGCTGTCTTGCGAATTGCCATTTCCACAAATTGTACCAGAGAAGCTATAACCAGTATGAAAACAATGGTATCCAGAAATTGCATGTCCAGAGGAACAAGTACTAATGTCCATAACAACCATGTGACAATATTGGCCAGCGTCATGACAAAAATTACAGCAAAACTCATGCCCAGAGCCGAATCCAGTTTTTTGGATACACCAAAAAAGGGACATAAACCGAGAAATTGAGCCAGAACAATATTATTTACGAAAATTGCCACTACACTGAGGGTTAAAATTTCACCGATCATTTGTTCAGCTTTCTTTCTAACATGATTTTGAATCCAGCCATGAGCAGACCCATGACAAGAAAAGCTCCGGGAGCTAAAATAAAAAAGTTAGCCGGCTCAAAACCTGGAACAACCAGCATACCGAAAAGTTGATTGGCTCCCAGGATCTCCCGCACTCCCCCTATTGTGAAAAGAGCGAGTGTGAACCCGGTTCCCATTCCCAGACCGTCGATAAAGGAATCCAGTATGCCGTGTTTTTTAGCAAATCCTTCTGCCCGTCCCAGGATCATACAATTGACCACAATGAGAGATACAAAGATACCAAGTGCGTCATATAGA
>PWGE01000355.1 GCA_003554345.1 Candidatus Sumerlaeota bacterium
ACGCTCTTCTGATCTAACCACCAACATAATGCCGTCCTTCAATCCAAACATCCACCAGCGCCATGTTTCGCAATTCAGCACCATCGATATAGCCAAATAACCCCAGGTAATGTGAATCCGGCCTGTTGATCGTGAGATCTGAAATAGTATACCCTTGCCCATCATAAGTCCCGGTAAAAGGTATGTGATCGGGGAAACTACGTTCTCCTACAGGATTCCACCCTTCTCCAAAAGCATAATCCTCCAGGGTAATATCCTCTATTTGTCGAAAATGAGCATCCCGGTGATGCCGTATATTATTCACATGCTCAGCATTTTTTACAAGGTAAGGATCATTCGGGGTCCCATTTCCTCCGGCAAATTCCTCTTCTTCATAAGGATGCACCCTTCCGAGAAGCACGCCTAACACAATAGCCCACAGAATGACTCTTTTCATTTCTTTAGCCTCATATATCATTTTCATGGACTTACTTTAATATATTATAACTAACACTTTAAGAGTCAAATATTTTGATAAATGCCTTTTTCAGGCAGGGAAAGTATCGTGCACAAAAGAGGTTTTTGATTTTAACTGATAATTCCCGGTAATCACTCACCAAAAAAGTTTCCGGCATGCTCCTTCTTTAAAGAACTACAGATGATATGCATTTTCACCTTTTTCTTCACAAAGCCAATGCATAGCGCCAACAAATCTTTGACCGGGTCAATAAAGACGCCAAACAGAACCCTTTACCCGGGTTGGTTCTATAACGGACACTTTACTTTCAAAAAATTCGTCAAACCAGAAAATACCCTCTCTGAGTAATTGCCATTTAGTAGCCAGATCTTCCTGAGGCTCTTCAGAATAATACTCTATCTTAAAACTGTAGGTCTCTCCCGGTTTTATATCACGAGAAAGCCTTATGCGCCAAAAATCAGGAGGTACAAGTTTATGATAATCGCCTCTTGCTCCCAGATAAACCTCTCCTGCCCGCCAGACAGCTTCCCCGGCATTACGAACCTTTAAACTGACTTGATAGTATTCTCCTTTTTGCATAGTCGTGGGAATGTCCGAAGAAATAATTTCTGCCTTATACTCAGCAGGACAGATAACCTCTACTGTTTTTCGGAAATTATCTCCGAACCAGAAATCACCATTTCTTATCATACGCCACTCTGTTTCCCAAAATCCTGGCTCTTTCCCTTCTATATCAAAAACAAAAGAATGTTTCATCCCCGGCTCCACAGTATATTGCAAACCTGTTCGCCATAAGGCAGAATCAGTTATTCCGTCATGGCCTCCAACAGCCTCTAAAAAGATTTCTTCATCCTTTTCCCATTTCTGGTTTCCTGTATTGCGTATTTCCAGGAATAGCTCATCATTTTCTCCCAGAATTAAATAAGAAGGAAGGGAATATTTCTCTACCAGCGAATCATAGGGATTGTCTGTCATTTTCCATTGCAAATAAGGAAACGTTTTTCCCTCGACAATATTCCAGCGCTCCTCAAAGTCCCAGTTTTGAAATGTACTTTTTGTCCTCATTTCATCATAAGTTCTCGCAGACTCATCTCCCGGCAAAGATCCATCTTCTTCCCACAAATAATATGAGGCATCTATCGCCCCCCAGTTCTCTCCGGCTAAGCCCTCCGTTTCTCCGGATATAAAAAGCAAGGTCGTCGAAAAACATCCGGTTATTTCTCCATTATTCAAGCCTGTTAAACGTCCTATTGCACCTTTCTGACCTTTTACTTTACCGGTGGTAAAAGAATCCCTGACAGTCGTTTCGTTCCAGCCACTCAGTCCACCGGTAAAAGAAGAAAGGGACAAAGACTCAACAATAGCACCTGAAAAAGATCGCTGAATAACCCCCGCATTATAGCCTGCTACCCCCCCTATATAATCAGCAGTCCCTGATATCATGCCTGTCGAGTAACTTTTTGTAATAATCCCACCATCATTGTATCCTATGAGCCCACCATTATACGTTGCATAACCACCTTTTCCGTCAAGTCCACCTCTCGCTGAAACATTTTCCATAGAGCCCTGCCTCTTTTCCCCAACCACTCCCCCAACAAACTGATAACCACTTACTCTAAAGTTTCGAAGGGACAAATTACTTATTCGGGCATTCTCGCTGAGTCCAAACAAGCCAGCCCTGTCCTGTTTGTTTCTGGTTAATCTCAGTCCGCTAATTATATGATTATTTCCGTCAAACGTACCTGCAAAATAAGGAATATAAAAATTGACCATTTCTGCCAGGTCCAGATCTGCTTCCAGTAAAAACTTTGCACTTTCCTGATAACCAAATGCCAGGAGCGATTGAAAATCCTCTTCTTCCTTAATGAGATACCAGTCTCCTTCTCTGTCAAAATAATCATGAGCATAAAGCTGCCTGTTATTGCTCACCCAATCTTCGTACATCGCTGCAGATAGTGCCCCGATAGTAATAAAACCTGTCTCTTCGTTTATCGTAGTTTCTTCATAGTTATAAAAAGAGTTTTTTATATTCCCCCTTTTCCATCTGCCAACTATCCCCCCCACAAAAAGGTCGCCAGATACTTCTCCGGTACCAGTACAACCTGTTATTTTCGTTGCATCACTGTTGCCGGCAAGAAGAGCTGAAGAAAGCCGTCCCTCTACTATTCCTTCAACTGAACAGTTTTCTATTACGCCATGGTAATTTTCCCCTGCCAATAAACCAACGTCTTCAACACCACTTATCTTACCCGTAACCTCACAATGGCTGATTTCACTCTGTTTGCTGTAGCCAGCCAAACCACCAACCCTTTGCCCTCCAGACCCCTCTATGTCTTTTAAAGTAATATTTTTAAGTACAGCCCCCTCTACCATGCCAAATAACCCAACGTTTTGAGAGTCCTTTTTTTCTATGGCAAGATTGGAAATAGTATAATTATCCCCATCATAAGTGCCGCTAAAACGATTATTATAATCTTCACCTACCGGTAACCATCCCTTTCCTTCCTGATAGTCTTTTAAATCAATATGCTCAATCTGTTTAAAATATCGGTCAGGATAATATCTCACATGATAAAGATGCTGAGATGTTTGCACAAGATATGGATCCTGTGATGTCCCTGAACCGCCTGCAAATCTTTCCGTATTATTACCGGCTTCTCCCTGAAAGGAAAAGAAACCGAGAACACCTATGAAGAAAAATAGTAAAAGCTTCATTTAACATACCTCAATAGATAGTACCCTATTATCACCACTTTTTCAAATACTAAAGTGCCAATCATTAGAGCCCTGGCGCTAAAAGTCTTGATATAACTTTTATTGGGCAAATATCACTCCTTTACTGAATTCCTGTTAAACGTTGGTACAATAAATTTTTAATGAAAGCGCCTGTCCTTTTCGAGGAAATCATACCGGCGAGAGGGCTGGCGCCACCAGTGATGAATCCGCCAGAGTGAACTGTCAGAATAAAAAAGATACAGAGTAAGAAAGCATCACGCAAAGCCCGCGAAGCCGCAAATCCTCCAGAGTGAACTTTCAGGAAGTCAAAAAATACACAGAATCCGAACAAACACGCTAAGGCAAAAAAGTTCGCAAATCCGCCAGAGTGAACTTTCAGAAAGACCATGACAAACATTGTAAAAGAAACGTCAAATTATCTCGATGTAGAGACGCAATATTTTGCGTCTCAAAAAGGTTTTATTTTCAGAGGAGTTATTCACGCCAACTCAGAGTTGGCGCCACCAATGATGAATCCGCCAGAGTGAACTTTCAGAA
>PWGE01000091.1 GCA_003554345.1 Candidatus Sumerlaeota bacterium
ATCGTATGATCCTCCGCCGGGAAGCTGGGAAATTATAGATGCTCGTCGTTCATCTGTAGCTGCCCGGTTACAACGTCTCCTCTACCAGGTGGATGAATACAGTATTTTTTCGCCTGTTACCGGGTATGTGGGAAGATTGGAACCTGAAGAAAAAGAAGTGGCGGATCCTGCAGCCCCCTTGATGACAATTTTTTCAGAAGAAGACTTGAGGATTGAAGTGCCTGTCCTTGATCGGGATGTGATAGAGTTATCTCCCGGAATGATGGTGGAGGTAAGGATGGACCTTAAAAATGAAGAGATAACATTTCCAGGCGAAATTATTCGTATTGCCCACCATGCTGAAAAGGATATCTCCCCCTTAGGTCTGGAAGAAAGAAGAGTTGAAGTAATTATTCAGCCCACGATACCTGAAGAACTGACACTGGGCCCGGGTTATGAAGTGGATGTCACCTTTGAAACAGCACGGGAAGATAATCGACTGGTTGTTCCCCAAAGGGCTGTTTTTACGTATGATGGTGAAGATGCTGTTTATGTGGTTGAAAACGGACGGGCAGGGGTGCGTACCGTGACTACCGGCTTTGAAACCCAGCGGGAAGTGGTCATACTGGAAGGAGTGGAAGCGGGGGAACAGGTAATACTCAATCCGAGAATAGAAGGTCTGAGAGAGGGAGTGAGAGTTGAAGTGGAATAAGCGGGATATTTTGAAAGGCGTGGCATAAAGAAAAGCGCTTCATGTTTTTCTGAGATATGAGCTATAAAATGACACTATTCAGGAGGGAAAATGTACCAGGGAGTTTTTCGTTTTTTCTGGGTGGATGCATTTACCTCGCAACCCTTTAAAGGTAATCCAGCAGTAGTCTGTGTGGGGGAAAAAGAGGTTTCTTCTGTTTTAATGCAGCAAATTGCCAGTGAATTTGGAGTATCAGAAACAGCTTTTGTTCAACCCCTTGCAAATGGTTTTTCCCTGCGGTGGTTTACACCGGAGGTAGAAGTTGATCTGTGCGGACATGCCACTTTATCTGCTGCCAGAGTGCTCTGGCAACATGGCTATGCCTCTTCCAACTCAGATATCATCTTTCATACTGCTTCAGGGATATTGAAAGCATCTCCCGGGAGAAAAGGAATATGGCTGGATTTTCCGTCAGTCCCTGTTCAGAAAAAAGAGATTCCCCGGGAATTAGTACAGGCAATAGGCGTTCAGCCGGTGTTTACCGGTAAAGCCGGTGACGATTGGTTTATAGAATTAGACTCAGAAAAGGCAGTTAAAAACGCACAGCCTGATTTTGGAAAACTGGGAAGTCTCTGGAAAAAAGGAGTGATTATCACTTCATCAGCCACAAAGGAAATAGATTTTGTTTCCCGTTATTTTGCCCCGGGAGAAGGGATTGATGAAGACCCTGTGACAGGATCTGCCCACTGTTCCCTGTGCTGGTACTGGTCCCGCCGGTTGGGTAAAAACGTATTGAAAGCCCGCCAGTTATCTTCGCGCGGTGGTGAGCTTACCGTGAAACCTGATCGGGAAAGAATCCGTATTCAGGGTGAAGCATTGATTCTGGGCAGCGGCTCTTTTAATAGAATGCCGGAGAAACTTTCCAGTGGAAATATGAAATGAACCTATTATAATAATGAACGCTTTTTTAGCACATTCATACATGGTAAAAGCTCTTTCAGGCTTCTTATGTAAAGAAAAAAGCTGTATTCAGGGGACACACCATTAAGAAAGGCTGTTTTCCCTTTTTACAGGAAATAAATATTTGAGGAGAGAAATATGAGCGACAAAATTAAAATGAAAACCCCTCTTGTAGAGATTGATGGAGATGAAATGACACGCGTTCTCTGGAAAATGATTAAAGAAGAGTTGTTGAGTCCTTATATTGAATTGCAAACGGAATATTATGATCTGGGATTAAAGACCCGTGATGAGACTGATGATCAGATAACAGTAGAGGCGGCAGAAGCTATAAAAAAATATAAAGTAGGTGTAAAGTGTGCTACCATAACACCCAATGTTGATAGGATCAAAGAATATGACCTGAAAAAAGCATGGAAAAGCCCCAATGGAACTATCCGGGCAATTCTGGATGGTACTGTTTTTCGTTGTCCTATCACTGTCAGTAATATCAAACCATCGATCCGGAGCTGGAAAAAACCGGTTATTGTTGCCCGTCATGCTTATGGAGATATATATAAGGATACTGAATATCGTGTCCCGGGTCCCGGGAAAGCGGAGCTGTTGTTTACACCGGAAAAAGGCGAAGAATTTCGTCGCACTATTTGTGAGTTTGAGGAAGGGGGAGTCCTTCTCGGAATGTATAATCTTGATAGCTCTATTAAAAACTTTGCCCGGGCGTGTTTTCAATTTGCCCTGGAAGAAGATATTGATGTATGGTTTGCCACGAAAGATACTATTTCGAAAAAATATGACCATACTTTTAAAGAGTTATTTCAAGAGGTTTATGACAGAGAGTTTGCAAAGGAATTTGAAGCCAGAGGACGGGAATATTTTTATACCCTTATTGATGATGCCATTGCCAGAGTGGTACGTTCCGAAGGGGGCTTCATGTGGGCTATGAAAAATTACGACGGTGATGTGATGAGTGACATGGTAGCCTCGGTCTATGGAAGCCTTGCTATGATGACCTCAGTTCTTGTTTCACCTAAGGGGTATTATGAGTATGAAGCTGCCCATGGTACCGTTCAAAGGCATTATTATCGCCATCTCAAAGGAGAAAAAACATCTACTAATTCCATGGCCCTGATATTTGCCTGGACAGGCGCTCTTAAAAAACGGGGTGAAATAGACCGCATTCCTGAGCTTATTGATTTTGCCGACAAACTGGAGGATGCTTCGCTGGAAGTGATTGAAAATGGTATTATGACAAAAGATCTTGCCCGTCTTGCTGAACCCCCGGCTCAAAAAGTTGTCAACTCAGAGGAATTTCTCCAGGAAGTCCGCCAGAAACTGAAAGAGAAAAGAGAGTCGTAGACTTTTTTTCTGAAAACGGCCAGTTGGAGAGAACCTTTTTCATTTCTGCAGGGAAGATGACGAGAGAATCTCCTCTCATTTCAGAGGAGTTATTCACGCTGATGCGGACATCAGCGCCACCAATGATGAATCCGCCAGAGTGAACTTTCAGAATAAGATGCCGATTCCGCCAGAGTGAACTTTCAGACCGCCAGAGTGAACTGTAAGTCGGAGATCGGCGCTCCCGGGAACAGCAGAAATACAATAATGAAGTGCAAGGTTTTTACCGATGTGCATTATACTTTGAAGAGTTTATTGTCAGTGGAGGGGCAGCACCTGGATAATTGCCGGTATTTATCTTTCTGATCATTTCAGTTCCGGCATCGGAGGGCGGACACACAGGTCCGCCCCTACCACAGAGAGGCGGAAAACGGACAATACTCTATGTTGGGACGTGCCCACAGATAAACGTCATTTTATCGTCAAACATGCAGATTCGAACCTTTACCAGTTAATTCAATGGTTCAAAACCATGACAACTAATGAATACCTCCGCGGTATAAAACAACACGGTTGGCCCCGTTTTTCGGGGAAATTATGGCAACGAAATTATTATGAACGTATTATTCGTGACGAGCATGAATTGAATGCCCTACGTCAATATATCATCAACAATCCATTGAGGTGGAAATTTGATCGTAACAATCCCTTAAATTTAAGGATCACGCCACAAGAATGAAATTCCGCAGGACCAGAGCG
>PWGE01000421.1 GCA_003554345.1 Candidatus Sumerlaeota bacterium
ATGCCCGTATATCCTTCTACAATGTCGTGAAGCTGATGCTGAAATTCCTCTTCCACTTCCCACACTGTTTCTCTGGGCATTTCTTCTTCTTCTGCAGGAGACATCATACTGATACGACCGTCGATCTGAAGTTCACTATCAAGCTTAAAATTACCACGATGTACCACCTGTTCTCCTTCTTCCAATCCGGATAATACGACATAGTACTCACCAGCCCGGGGACCTAACTCTATTTCACGACCTTCATAAACAGGTTGATCTTTATCAGCAAGTTTAACATACACAATCGCTCTTTTCCCCGTTATAAGGGGCGCCTGCACCGGTATAAGAAGTGGTTCAATATTTTTCGGCGAGTCATCAGAAATATAACCCAGAGCCTCTGCCGGTTCAAGAGGCACTCCACTTTTCGGACATTCACCAGGCTCTTCTCGAATGACTTCCGGATAAAGAGGGCTTATCCAGGCACCTTCTAAATGGCCGGGAAAGGCTGCCTTTCCATCAGCATTTAAAGTGGATTTCACCTGACCTCGTACAAACATACCCGGCTTAAGGGTTCTATCTGGATTTGAAATATTTGCCCTTACTCTGGCTGTCCGACGATCTCGCTGCACAATAGGATCAACAAAAGATATAATTCCCGTATGATGTTCACCAGGTAAGGCTTGATCAGCCGTAAACTGCATCTCCTGTCCATAACGAATCCATGGCAGGTCAGATTCATAAGCTTCAAGAGTGACCCAAACCTGCGTAAGATCCGCCACTGTATATACTACTTCTCCTTGATCAATATAATCGCCTTCACTTTTCTTTTTTTCCACCACCGTGCCTTCTATCGGACTTTTTAAGGTGAGACGTTCAATTATTTCTCTGGTCTCTTCTATTTTTTCTATTTGATCTTCTGTAACACCCCACCACCTGAGTCTTTGACGGGCCGCTTCAAGAGCAGATTCAGCAGTGGCTGAGAGGTCTCCCTCAGAAAGATCAACCCCTCTTTTTTGAGCCTGTAAAAGTTCTTCCTGGGCACTTATAAGTGAAGGACTATATACTTCAAATAAGGGGTCACCTTTTCTGACATGGGATCCGGTATAGGCAATTATCAAATCTTCAATTCGTCCTTCTACATCAGCACTTATATGTTTTACCAGTGTTTCATCATAAGTTACTTCTCCAAAAAACGGCACCTCTTTTTCTACCGACTTTCTTTTAACAGGAGTAACCTGAATATCAGCAAGTGCTTTTGCTTCTTCTGAAACAGCAATCTGGTTTTCTTCAAGATCCAGCTCATCGGCTTCTACGGGTATCAAGTCCATTTCACATAAAGGACAGGTACCAGGTTCTGGTTTTCGCACCTGGGGGTGCATGGAACAGGTCCATACTATATCCTCTTCCTCTATATCATTAAAATCAACTTCTTCTGGAACATCTTCCAGAGAAGGATGGGGAGAAAGAAGCCCTCTACCAAAAAAAAGGACACCCCCTATCACACATAAAACAATGATAATACGCCGTTTTTGTGGTGTTTTTTTAAGAAATTGTTTCATTTTTTGAACCCCATAAATAATAAACAACCATTTATTCTTTAATTTCTTCTATGTGTTTACCAATAAGCTTCTCAATCTCTCCAATAGCTTTAAAGTATTCGCTTCTGGCATGATTTTTTTCCAGCTCAAAATTTAACAGCTCTCTCTGGGCATCAAGCCAGTCAATAATTTCAACTTTACCTGCACGATAAGCCGTTTCCATAGTTCCAAGAGACTCCCGCGCTTTAGGTAAAAGATGATCTTCATAAAGCCCAACCCGTCGCGAAGCATCCCGAAAACTGAAAAGTGCCCTTTCCATTTCCATTTCTATCTCATATTTAGCGTCTCCCAGGAAATAGTATTTAGCTTCATATTCCTTTTCTGCTTCCCGAACACCTGCATCATATGCGGCTCGCCAGATAGGGATATCAATTGAAACCATCATTGCATGTAAACTTTCCCCCATTCCCCCCATTCCTTCTTCCATCCGCATTAATCCAAGTGTAAAATCCGGATAATATTCTTTTCTGGCAAGCTCCAGAGAAGCCTGTTGCCTGTCAACAAGATGGCAGTGGGCAAGCAACGAGGGATTATTGGTCACGGCAAATTCTTTCAGCTTCTCTTCAGGCAATTCCTTTCGTTCTTCTTCTTTCACAAGATGAATTGGCTCAGGCAACGGTAAGGAAGGAGACCGGCCAAGCAATTTATTTATCCGGGCACGCTGTGGTAAACGCGCCTCTTCAAGGTGTGAAAGTTTATCCCGGAGTTTTTCAGTTTCTACTTCAACACGTATGACATCAGCATGCTCCGCTGAACCTGTTTCATATTTTCTTCTCACCACATCTTTAAAATATTCCACCAGCAGAAGAGTTTCTTTCGTTGTTTCAATACCCTGAGCCAAATAATAATATTCCGCAAAAGCTGAACGTAATTCCTGAAAAACATCAAATTTTATTTCCCGGTACCGACCGAACTTTGCCCAGGCACTGCTCTGAGCAGCGTCTTTTTGAAGGCCCCTTTTACCAAACCAGGGAAAAGACTGTTGGAGCATTAACTCACGCGATTTAAAAGAATCATCCGCCTGGAATGATACTTGAGGATTGGGTAGAATATATCTTTGTAAGGGCACCTCCACAGCCGCCTGCCACTGGCTATAAGCAGCCTGTATTCTTCTGTTATTACGTTGCGCATACAGATAATAGGAATTAAGCGAACTTGATTCATCAAACTCATGCGTTTCCGTGTCCTCATATGAAGTGCCTGAGGGAACTGTTGTTCTTGGATTATGAAAATTCGACGTATCAGTAACCGTTTCTATTGCTGAAGAACAATTCACCAGGAACAGAAGAATCCCGCTTACAAGCAGTAATGCGGTTAATCTCTTTTTATAAGACTTACTAACAAGAACCTTTAATATTTTGTTTTTCATTTCTTTACCCATGATAAAACCATCTTAGAAACTGAAGACTGTGTTGCCTTTCTCTACCGGTGAAGGCAGGAAAAGCAACACAGCTTCAGCTGAGGAGTAGGGTGAAGAGAAAAAGAAGAAGGGTATCTTCTCACTCTTAACGTCCTAAACATTTATTTACAATTATCACTCTTCATCCGTCTCCGATTTAAACTTTTCCACACAACTTCCACAGCAAAAATAGTAGATAGCATCCTCCTGAACCAAACGAGGCGTATCTTCTTCAATTGTAAAAGTGTTTTCCATCACCGGACAGACAAGCTCATTACCAACAACAGGCTTCTCACATTCTTTTTCTTTGTCAGAATACTCCTTTCCCTCTTCTTCAGCGACATCCCTTACACAACACTCATGGTCCACCTCCTTTGCATCTTCACAATGTGCACCATGACTATCTGATAACGCCATCCCGCCAAAAAACAGGGCAAACACACTTAGCGCTACTAAAATTTTCATCATATACCTCCTTTATTAGATGTCTGATTGTTTTTGATGAGAAAATATCGTAATAAGTTTTCCTCACAGCCAGCGAGCTATACATTAGTAATTTAATCATCATAATTATATTATACTATCCTGACCAGTCAAGTCAAATATAATTTCCCGGGCTTTACATTTTTTCTAAAATCATTTTTCTTAGAATGTATTTCCTTTTTTATGTCGAGTAGAGAGGTTATCAATGCTGTTTAGGTCACATGGCTTCCGTTGTATCCAACCTTTCGGTCG
>PWGE01000024.1 GCA_003554345.1 Candidatus Sumerlaeota bacterium
CAGTGCGTTCTGCCATGTGTGTGCCCGTAATTCTTGATAACAAAGTAGAAGCTATTATCTATCTTGATTCTCTTTCTTTTAAGCGAACGTTTTCCCGCCTGGACCTTCAGCTTTTAACGGGCATAGTGTCCCAGGTGACCAGCCATATGAAATCTATTCTGCTTCTTCAGACCAGTATTTCTGAACATCTTTTACAATCGGAATTAGAAGTTGCCCGTAAGATTCAAACCATGTTTTTGAATAAGCAATCCCCCGGCATTGAAGGCGTCAATCTTTCTTCTTATTCTGAACCTGCCAAGAAGGTCGGAGGAGATTATATAGACTTTGTGAAACTCCCCAATAAAAAGGTGGCTATAGTGATGGCTGATGTTTCCGGAAAGGGATTGCCTTCAGCCTTGATGATGGCATCTTTTCGTGCCCATTTTTTGACGGAAATTAATCATGTTCGTGAACCGTCGCGGGTTATGCATAATATGAATAAATATGTCTGGGAGGATCTGGAAGGTCGTCTGTATGTTACGGCGGTATTATTTATTTATGATATTACCAAAGGTGTTCTGGAATATGTCAATGCCGGTCATCCTTATCCGCTTGTTTTCCGTCAAAATGATACCATTAAAGAATGTAAAACCGGTGGTTTTTACCTGGGATTGCAGGAGAATTCTTTCTATAAGAAAGGACGTGTTCATCTTAAACCAGGAGAAACATTGGTCACCTATACAGATGGAGTGATGGATCAAATATCTGAAAAGGATGAGGTGTTCGGTCGAAAGAGATTGCTGGATATTTTAAAAAACTGTATTGAACAAAAACCGGAAAGAATTGTGGAATCCGTCATTGAGAAAATAAATTCTTTCCTTGGTCAGGAAGATCTCTTTGATGATATGTCTCTTATAGTATTTCGAAAAACCAAAAAACAAAGGGAGGAATAATATGGAAGAAGTGATTCAAAGTTTAATTCAACCTGCTGATTCAAAAATCGTTATGTTGGTTATGGATGGAGTTGGTGGTATTCCAAATAATGGTAAAACGGAACTGCAGGCAGCAGATAAGCCCCATCTGGATAAGCTGGCTCAAAAAGCAGAGACCGGTATGCTGACACCTATATATCCAGGAATTACCCCGGGCAGTGGTCCAGGACATTTTGGCCTGTTTGGGTATGACCCCATAAAATATAATATTGGTCGAGGGGTGCTTTCAGCACTGGGAATAAATTTCCCTCTGCAGTCAGGAGACCTGGCCGCCCGGATTAACTTCTGTACAGTGGATACAGAAGGAAAGGTGACTGATCGACGAGCCGGGCGCATTTCCAATGAAGAGTGTTCCCGGATTTGTGATAAGATAAATGATAATATTGAAGGAGTCCCGGGAGTGGAGATCTTTTTACGTCCGGTAAAAGAACACAGGGCATTATTGGTTTTACGGGGGAAACCTTTTTGCGAAAAAATCAGGGAAACAGACCCTCAGAAAACCGGTGTGCCACCTCTAAAGCCAGAAGCTTTGATAGATGATGCCCGCCCTACTTCTCAGATGCTGGAGAAAATTATCTCCCAGGTGAAAACAGTACTTCAAGATGAACCACAGGCCAATATGATACTTTTGCGTGGATTTGCTGAATATCGCCGTTTCCCCGGTTTTTTTGAACGATATGGACTGAAGGCACAGGCGCTTGCTTCATATCCCATGTATAAGGGGATTTCCCGCCTTCTGGGAATGGAGGTGCTGGAAGGCCTGGGCTCTCTGGAAGAAGAATTCAATGCGCTCAAAGAAAATTTTGATCGATACGATTTCTTTTTTGTGCACGTTAAATATACTGATAGTTCCGGTGAAGATGGGGACTTTCATAAAAAAGTAAAAATGATTGAAAAAGTGGATGCGTTTATTCCGCAGATAGAAGCACTTAAACCGGATGTACTGGTAGTATCGGCGGATCATTCGACTCCTTCCCCCATGGCACGTCACAGCTGGCATCCTGTTCCTGTCCTTATGAAATCCCCCTACGCACGCGTCGATGGGGTTAAAGCATTTGATGAAGAGAGTTGTCTTCGTGGGTCTATAGGGCAAATGCTGTCCTATCAGTTTTTTACCTATATGCTCGCTAATGCCGATCGCCTGCAAAAATATGGTGCATGATATGTCAGTTTACAAGCGGTACCTTCTTCTTCAGGAAGGTGCCGTCTTTTTTATTATACCTGAAAATTGGAGCGTTCCAAAAGGAGGATGAAGATGCGAAAAACACTTGTTCTTATGGCCCTGGTATGGGGGGTGTTGTTGCTAAATGGGGCAGATCCCTCTGGAGAAGCCCGGATTTTACCTGTCCTGGAACTCATGAATGATGAGACGAAAACCATTCATCTGGATTGGTATCGACTTCCTTATGAGAAACTGGAAATCAGCTTTCAGGATGACCTTTTGGAAGCAAGAATTGAAGATAATCAATTATTTATTAAAGCGATAGAGGAAGAAGGGTTCACTGAAATACTGGAGATGTACGATGGCGAGGAATCCTTTGAAATTCTCGTGATAAGATCCTGTCTGCCTGAAGTAACCTTTTGTTACAGGCCTGAAAATGAAATAGATTCTTCTTCTACGGTATCGTTGGTGGGTGATTTTAATGATTGGTCAGATACAGAGACCCCCATGGATTATGATGAAAAAGAGGGCTGTTTTAGAACTGAAATGGCCTTAAAACCCGATCGTTATACCTACAAATTTGTTGTTGATGGAGAATGGATTCAGGATCCCGGGAATCCAGACCGGGAACCTGATGGATACGGCGGATATAATTCTGTGTTGAAAGTGGAGGGCCCCGAACCGGTAGAAGGCTCTTTGATACCATGTTCTCTCGATGGAAAAAAAGTGTGTTTTGAAAAAAAAGATTTTTATCATTCCCCGGAAGAATTAGAATGGATGGTTATGCTGGATAATACTGTTATAGAGGACTTTCAAGTAAAGAGAAAAGATTCGGGTAAGATATGTTTTGTTCTGCCTCAAAACATTCAGCAATACCGGTTGCTGCGTATTGTTCCCTGTCTACCTGAAAAGCATAGTTATGGAGATATATTGCATTATCAGGTGGGAAAAGGATTGAACTATGATCCGGATTTTGACTGGCGAAAAGGGATTATGTATTACATCGTCACCGATCGGTTTTATGATGGCAATCCTGAAAATAATCAGCCCTTACAGGAAGAAAATTTGCATCCCCGGGCAGATTTCAAGGGTGGGGATTTTGAAGGTGTAGAAAAAAAGATACAAGAAGGGTATTTTGAAGAGTTAGGGGTGGATATTCTCTGGCTTTCTCCTGTTCTTCAAAATCCCTGGGAAGCATACCGCGATAGTCTTCCGCCTCACCATAAGTTCAGCGGCTACCACGGGTATTGGCCAATCAAGCCCCGTCAGGTGGAAAAACGATTGGGTGGCAGGAAGGCTCTTCAGGATATGATGGAGACTGCTCACACAAAGGATATGCGCTTGCTGGCAGATTTTGTCGCCAGTCATGTTCATAAAAAGCATCCCTATTATGAGGAACATCCTGAGTGGTTTGGTACCTATGAACTGCCAGACGGGCGAAAAAATATCCGTCTCTTTGATGAATTTCCCCTGTCAACCTGGTTTGATACTTTTCTTCCTTCCTTTGACTATAAGGATAACCCTGAAGCAGTTGAACAGATGATAGCTGATGGGCTCTGGCATATAGAAG
>PWGE01000439.1 GCA_003554345.1 Candidatus Sumerlaeota bacterium
CTATAGTCTTCACCCAGCTCAGTCCCAGGCCTTCTCCTTTTTCTTTCTTTTTTGTGGTATAGCCGTATTGGAAAATCTCATCCAGCTGTTTGCCGGAAAGGAGGTTGCCATGCCCGTCACGGATACCCGCGCCGTTGTCCTGGATATAAATAAGAACCTCTCCCGAAGAGCCTGATAGAAAACTCATCCCGGCTTCAATATGGGGAGAAAAATCCGGTGATTGACGTTCTTTGACAGCATCGTAAGCATTGGAAAGAAGATTAAAGAAAGCCAGTTGCAATAGACGCGGCTCTACTTTCATGGAGATGGCTTCCTGAGGTTTATGGAAGAGCCATTGAATCCTGTGAGAAGTGGCATGCTTGAAAAGCTGGAAAGTATGCTGCAGAATATTCCCCAGCTCTATTTCTTCAAAGCGGGGATTTTCCATATAGCTTAAAGAACGATATATATCAACGATATCCTGTAAAAATCTGGCATTATCCCTTACTCTTTTAAGGAGATCCTGACTTTCTCTGTCAGTTCCTTCTTCTTCCTCCCCTAATTTCTCCTGAACCAGAAAGCTCAGGTTGGCAATCTCCAGTTTGAGAGTAGCAAGGATATTTGTCAGGTCATGACCGAGATTTCGCACCAGGTTAACATTGGCCCGTTGTTTTTCCTCGATAATTTCCGCCCCTTTTAGTCGGGTATAGTTAAAAGTAAGATAAAGAATATGCTCAAAACGCTGAAGAAATTCTTCAAAATTAAAACTCATTAGACGGGGGTTATGCCCCTGGAAGGACAGAAGAAAATAAAGGACTTCATCTTTTAAAGGGACTTTAAGCGCAGCTAAGGGGCTGAGTTTTTCAAAAGTACCTCCTGCCAGACGGTGAGCAATAGGGGAGGGCAATTCTTCGGATGATTCGAGGATGCCTGTAGTGGGTAGATGAACGGCATCAGCTACCGGTACATGATAACAGAGCACTTCTTTACAGTGAAAATACCGGGGAATAAAATCCACCACAACCTTCTCGACATCTTCCTCATTTCGTAAAGATCTTCTGGAAAAAATCTCTTCATAAATAGAATTGGTAAAACTTAACAGCTGATAATACAATCCCACCAGGTTAAATGATTTTTCCAGCAGAGTAAGGGGGGCAGGGACCAGCACATTTTTCCTGCGAGGAATAAGGAGAAGGCTGTTAATAACTTTTTTGACCGGCAGAATATAATACTTAATAATCAAAATGTAAAAAATGACAAAGAAAGGTGTGATGACAGAAATAAGACGCCAGTAACGTATCGTCATCTGTTGTATGAAGGCATCATGTTTTGGGGTGGTATAAGTGCATTCCACACTGTAGGCGAGGTCATCTTCTCCGAAACTGTAGAGACCATTAAAATTCTGGTAAAACAGGGCTGTTCTGAGGGTATTATGAGTGCGCAATTTTTCTTTGTTTGTCTTCTCCAGGAGGATTTCCCTTTCATCATCAACCAGCGCTATGGAATAGATTGGCTGTTCAGGCTCTTCGATGATGCCGGCAAACTTTTCTTCCAGCTCGAGGAATGCCTCTTCCTCTTCTTCACCCCGTTTAATTAAAGAAAGTATCTCACTTCGATCGAGATCAAAAAAACGACGAAAGTTATTCACAATATATTCTTTTTTTTCTACCTGGTACTTAAGGTCAATGGAAGAAACCAGGAAACCATATATAATTAACAGACTTAAAGTGAAAAATATAAAGAAGAAATTCTTTCTCATGTATTTACGCTTCTCTTATGATTATAAATAAGAGAAAAACCAGCACCGAGGGTAAACCAGACATAAAATGCCCGCACATAGAGTTGAAAGGGAAAACTGAAAAAGGCATGAATGAGAGTTGCCACCATAAAAGCGGTAAAAATAAGCAAAATATAGTTCCGGGAAAAATTTTCAGTATAGGTCTTAGCAGCTGATACAAAATAGCAGGTCAATATAAAAATAAACATGGCTCCTGCCAGCACCCCGTATTCGGCAAAAATCTGAAAAAAGTCATTATGCGCCTCTCCTGCCAGCCGTCCACCGCTCATTCTCAGCACATTTTCAAAGGGCTCTGCCTCTGGAGAAGCGGCAAAGGCCAGTAAATACTCCATGTAACTAATTCGATACATGCCCGGTGATATACCCCACAACCAGTTGTCCTGAAACATTTCTGTGGTTAACTGCCAGTGAAGTAAACGCACTTTAAAGGAAGATTCCAGAAGCATGATGGCATTATGCATCCGCTGGATGAAAAAGTCCATGTAGTCAGTAAATAACCAGGAAACCAGGAAAAGAGCTACCACAAAAACACCAATACTGACACCAGAAATTATTAAAAGATTCTTTTTGAAACGCAGGTTGGGAATTTTGCGGAAATAGATGAACAGAAACAATAAGCCGCCTGCCAGTCCAAACAGAGCACTGCGGGTCTGTGTGATAAGAGTCATAATAACCGCAAATAAAAAGAGAGGAATAAAAACGGTTTTATTATGAAAATAGGAATACCCCACCAACATCCAGAAGGATACCATCATGACAAAACCGCCGACGTAATCAGGATTTCCCAGGGTTCCCGGTATATGACGAAAGTGAATGAGGTCGTCTTCTACAATTTTCCAGGGAAAAAATCCATACAAAAAGTCATAACCGATAAATTGAAAGAAACTATGAATACAGACAAACAAGCCGACCACGCTGATGGTCAGAATAATTTTCCCTCTCTGCCTGGAATCTCCAAACATGGAAAAACCCAGCCAGAATCCACCACAGATTAACAGGAATTGCTGGGTCGTGGTAAAAAGAGATAAAGAAATATTAGCAGAAAAAAGGGCGGAAACTAAGATTAAAAATGAATAAAGAAGGGGGAGGAGCAGATATCTGGCTTTCTTCCAGGGATCTCTTGATAAAAGAAGGGAGCATAAGAAAGCTCCAATCCCCAGGGGAACAATAAAATTGAGGAAAGCTCTTTTGCTATCGAGATAAGGACGGGTAAAGGAAGCTGATAATATAAGGGGCAACAACAGAAGTATTGTTAAAGTAACTAAAAATTGAAAGCGCGAAAGATATGAACGTATATTATTTTGCATTATCTGGATAAAAGAAATTTTCCTGCTTCTTGCCAGGCTTTATCGCTCATCTTTTCAGAATAATTCCAGACTTTCAAAGCAGGTAGATTATATAATTCTATCATATTTTGAGCAAGAATGGTATAAAACTCATCTATAAACTCTTCACGCTCTTTCTTGAGCAGAAAGATATACTGAGAAAGCCTTTGCGACATAACGGCACAGTGTATCAGCATCCTGGTCCTTCCTGTTTTTTGGGCAAAAACTGCCAGAGGTTTCTGTCTGTCATAATATAGATCATAAGGACTTTGCTGAAACAGAAAAGAAGCCTTCTCCGACTGAAAAAAATCTGGTGACGGTACTGTTGCATAAATCCCCATTTTATTTAAGGTGTTTTTGACCGCTTTTTGAAAAAACAGAATACGCTTATCTATTGTAGTTCCGGATTTGACTTCTGCCGGAATAGTACTGATGAAGCACAGCATAATCTCATCGAAATGATAATAACATTTGCCACCAGAGACCCTTTCAAAGTAGTAAGGAATGTTCATATTCCCCAGCAGGGCTTTCGCCCGCATAAGCAGTTGTCTGCTTCCCAGGGAAAGAGAAGGACACTGCC
>PWGE01000416.1 GCA_003554345.1 Candidatus Sumerlaeota bacterium
AAAGTCGCAAATCCGCCAGAGTGAACTTTCAGGAAGTCAAAAAATACACAGAATCCTGACAAGCACACCAGGGCAAAAAAAGCTCGCAAAAAAGACCATGACAAAAAATTGTGAAAGAAACGTTAAATTATATCGATGTAGAGACGCAATATTTTGCGTCTCAAAAGAGTTTTATTTTCAGAGGAGTGTAAAAAAGACTTGATAGAAAAGAAACCCCGTATATATACTTATCCCGACCCATTTCTGCGACAGAAGTCAGAGCCAATAGAGTCTTTTGATGAAAGTCTGTGTGATTTGGTGCAGTTGATGCGCAAAATTATGAAAGAGACCTCTGGTATAGGGTTGGCTGCTCCCCAGATTGGCGTATCAAAACGTATTATTGTGGTTGATGATCTTACGCTGGAAGTAAGTCCTGAAAAGAGAGTGCTCATAAACCCTGAGATTCTGATATTTACCGAGCAACAGGGCAGCGTGGAAGAAGGTTGTCTTTCTGTGCCCGAGATATATGCTCCTGTAAAAAGACCGGTTGGTATACAATATAGATACTATGATGAGAATGGAACCTGCTATGAGGGAGAAGATGGCTCTTTCTGGGCTCGTGTTGCTCAGCATGAACTTGACCATTTGGATGGAATACTTTTTATCGACCGGATCAGCTCTCTTCAGAAGAGACTGATAAGAAAAAAGTTGCAAAAACTGCGCAGGATATCCCGGGATTAGCTTGTAATTCATGAAAATCGTCTTCATGGGAACCCCCGACTTTGCCCTTCCCATCTTAAAAAAGGTAGTGAAATCATATCAGGTAATAGCTGTTTTCTGTCAGCCGGATAAAAAAAAGGGCAGGCGGGGAAAAGTGGTTTCACCACCTGTAAAAAAGCTTGCACTCCAACGCAATATCCCCGTCTATCAGCCTTTTCGTTTATCTTCTCCGGATATAGAAAAGGAACTCCGGGAGTTGAAACCGGACCTTATTATCGTTACGGCATACGGGAAGATTTTGCCAACTTCTATTCTGGAAATACCGCGTTATGGTTGCCTGAATGTCCATGCTTCTCTTTTACCTCGACATCGAGGGGCTTCTCCCATCCAGTGGGCACTGTGGCAGGGTGATGAAAAAACGGGTGTTTCTATCATGTTAATGGATGAGGGAATGGATACAGGACCAATTTTGTGCCAGGAAGCGGTTGATATTAAAAAAGACGATGATTTTTATGCTCTGCGCGATAAACTGGCACAAAAAGGGAAAGAACTTCTTATTCAGAGTATAAAACCCTGGACAGAGGGTTCGATAACTCCTCGTCTTCAGGATGACAAAATGGCGACATACACTCCACTTTTAACAAAAAAAATGGGGAAAGTGGATTGGCAATGGGGAAGTCAAGAGTTGTTAAATCATCTTCGGGCATTTTGTGATTGGCCGAAAAGTTATACTTTTTTCAGGGGAAAGAAGGTGGTTTTGGAAGAAATGGCTGATTTTAGCACCTATTGTCCCCCGTCTTCCGAAAAGCCCGGTCAGATAGTAGAGGTCTTGAAGAAAAAGGGGATAGTAGTGCGAACCGGTGACGGAGTACTGTTAATAAAACGGCTTGCTGTAGAAAATAAGAGGTCGATGGAAGCTTCCGATTTTATTAATGGATATCAGCCGGCTGTGGGGGAGATGTTAGGAAACCCTTAATAAACTGCGAAAAAGTATTATAATATACAATTCATATATCTAAAAAATGTAAGGAGGATTTCATGAGAACACCATTCATTGCAGGCAACTGGAAAATGAATATGCTTTCCGGTGAAGCAGAAGATTTTTTCAAAGAATTTTTACCGGCGGTCAAAGATGTTCAATCAGTAAAGATTGCTGTGTGTCCGGTTTATACCCTTTTGCATCAAGTATCAGAGTTGGTCAGGGACTCAAATGTAAAATTGGGTGCTCAAAATGTTTTCTGGGAAGAAAAGGGAGCGTATACCGGAGAAATCAGTCCTCCCATGCTGAAAGATGTGGGATGCGAATATGTGATCATCGGTCATTCTGAGCGGCGACAGCATTTTGGAGAAACGAATGAAACGGTAAACAAGAGGGTAAAAGCGGCTCTTGCTCATGGCTTGACTCCCATTATGTGCTGTGGAGAAACCCTGGAAGACAGGGAAAACGGAAAAACCTTTGATGTGGTTAAATCTCATATCCTGGAAGGACTGCAGGGGGTTTATGAATCAGGAAAAGAAGAAGTAGTTCTTGCCTATGAACCCGTTTGGGCAATTGGTACAGGGAAAACAGCTTCTCCCGACCAGGCGCAGGAAGTTCATGCTTTTATCCGTAACCTCTTACAGGAGAACTTCGGAGAGGATATAGCACAGAGGACGATTATCCAGTATGGTGGAAGTGTGAAGCCCAAGAATATTGCAGAATTGATGTCACAACCTGACATTGATGGCGGTCTTGTAGGTGGGGCTTCTTTGAAAGCAGATTCCTTTACAGCGCTTGTTAAGTATTAATTATCCATATAATAGTTAAAGAAACAGGGTGATGTGATGACCCAGTTGGAATCAGCCCGGCACGGGATGCTTACAACTCAGATGAAAAAGGTTCTGGAGCAAGAACCTTTAACAGGTGAAGAGTTACTTTCAGGTTTAAAAGAGGGAACTATTGTCCTTCCCTGGAATAATCTTCGTGATTTAAGCACCCCTAAGGCAATTGGTGCAGGGTGTTATACAAAAATTAATGCCAATATCGGTACCTCTCCGGCCTGTAATGATATTGACCTGGAAAGGGAAAAGTTGCGAGTCTCTCTGAAATATGGAGCAGACACCCTGATGGATCTCAGCAGTGGAGGGAACATAAAAGAGATTCGGTCCCTTTTACTGGAGCATTCGCCGGTGCCTTTTGGTACGGTGCCGATCTACGAGGTTGCAGTTCGCAGGCTCCGTGAAGAAAAAGATATCCATGATATGACGGAAAAAGATATATTAGAGGTTATTGAAGATAACGCCCGGGATGGTGTGGATTTTATTACCGTCCATTGTGGAGTGACACTGGCTATTGCTGAACGGCTTGAAACAGGTGTTTACAAAAGACTTATGCCTTCTGTCAGTCGGGGTGGAGCATTGCTTTTACGCTGGATGCGTGAGCATAAAAGGGAGAATCCCTTTTATGAGTATTATGATGAAATTCTGGCTATCTGTAAAGAGTATGATGTCACCCTGAGCCTGGGAGATGGGTTGCGTCCGGGCTGTCTTAAAGATGCTACCGATCAAGCTCAGATTGAGGAGCTTAATACGCTGGGAGAACTCCATCAGCGTGCCCTGGAAAGGGATGTTCAATCAATGGTAGAAGGGCCCGGGCATGTCCCTCTGTCCGAGGTCAAGATGAATGTGCGTCTCCAGAAAAAACTGTGCGGCGGGGCGCCTTTCTACGTTCTGGGTCCGATAGTAACTGATATAGCTCCTGGATATGATCATATTACTGCTGCTATCGGAGGGGCTTTGGCAGGCGCAGCAGGGGCAGATTTCCTTTGTTATGTGACGCCGGCAGAACATCTTTGTCTCCCTTCGCTGGAGGATGTGAAAGAAGGCGTGATAGCGTCAAAAATTGCGGCGCATGTGGCGGATTTGGAGAAAGGCATTGGCGATTCCAGGAAATGGGATGAAGAAATGGCGGTAGCACGAAAAAAACTGGACTGGGA
>PWGE01000178.1 GCA_003554345.1 Candidatus Sumerlaeota bacterium
CTCGTAAGCTAAGGTTTTCTTTGTTTTTCCCCAATTTGTTTTTCAGTGGAGAAGACCGGCAATTATGAGGAGGGGGAAAGAAGCCCGGCAGGAGTGGATTGTATGATTGCCCGGATTATAACCAAAAAAACGGTTTTCGAACGTTGTTATCGGGTTACTGATCAGCTAAATTCTTTTTTCAGGTGTGGTCAGTCCAGTTTTACCCGGGCAAAATGCTCGGGGTTTTTTATGTCGTAAATACCCCTTGCACCTGTCATTCCTCCGTCAAAACCTTCTCCGTCGTTGTCATTGACAACAAAAGAGAAGTGGAAACTGTCTTTATCCCGGTACTCTTTACCAAGTATATCCCGCGGGATATGCAGGGTATAAAGGGTGGTATCATCCTCTCTTTCTATGTGATAGTCAATTCTTTCATGAGCATCCTCTGGTTCTACATGAGACGGTGAGTAAAGATGAAATTGCGGACCCTCGTCAGTGAGAGCTATGGCAAATTCAAGCACATCATTGAAATAAAGGGTGTCTTCCGGAGAGGAAAAGAAAAGACCCATTTGTACTGAGTCGCCCTGCCATATACCTTCTCCCTCATAGGAATTATAATGGACATCATCTTCGACAATGAACAACATGTGCAGATAATCCTCACAGTAAGCTGCCTTTTTGACGAGGCTCAAATCATCAGGTTCCCATGTGTCCCGGTCTTTAAGCTGGAGATATTCCGGTCTGTCGAATTTATAAACAGCCACTTCTTCCCGCGCTTGTAAACCATCCTCCTGTATTTCCTCTTCTACCTGAAAGTATACCCAGCCCGGTGGGATATAGACTTCCATAGAATGGTAATGAGCGGAACCGCTGTCGATGGTATATTTTCCTTGGATATCAAATTCATGACCACCGGGTGAGAAGGCATATTCGGAACATAAGGTCTTCTGGATGGCGGCTTCTTGTTTGGGAGGCAGCTGTACCTGAAAATCCCTGATACAGGAAAGGTCCCTGCTGTTAAGGATCAGAGATACTTTTTGAGAGAAAGGGTTGGAAAACATGGTCTGAAGGGAGAGGGTCTCGTATTCATCATCCCTTTCAGCAATACTGGAGAGGCTGATTTCAAGCATTCTTTTTTCCAGGTATTCCATGGCGGCTGGTTCCAGGTCTTCTTCTTTCAAGGGGGCGTCCCAGTGTCGCAGTGCTTCCGAAAGTTCGAGGTATTCATATTGAATACTATCGGGATATGCTTCAACCAGTAAGAAACCCTGTGGTTCCTGGCCCAGGGGATTGCTCACTGCAGGTACAGCAATCAATTCAATCTCTTTCCATATATTCTTAGCCCAGGAATGCAGATGTCCGGTAAACACCATGTCCACGTCATATTCGTGAAAAAGTGAAAGATATTTCTCCCGCTGCTGCCGGGGCACGTTTCGCCAGTTATGTCCTTCTTCGGGATCACTGACATAAAATGGATGATGCTGGAACACCATTTTATATCGGTATCCCTTATCTTCTGCCTCCTGCAGGTATTCTTCGGCAACTTCCAGTTGCCTTTCGTTTTTTTCGGGCAGGTGGTCGGGATATTTTATCAGGTTGCTGTTTAATACCAGAAAGAAACAGTCTTCTATGCTGAAACTGTAGATGTCCTCACCGAAATGTTGATGATACCACTCAAGAGATTCTCTGTCGGGATGATGATCGTGGTTTCCGGCTGCATAATAGGAGGGGATTTCCTCTTTAAGAATTGCCATGGTTTCTTTAAAGGCATCGTATTCACTGTGGTCCATGGGACGGTTTATCATATCACCGGCAAACAGAATAAAATGCGGCTCCATGCTATTGACCGCTCTTAATGCCAGCTCGAGATGAGCCCTTTCTTCGCGGAAATCTTCTTCACCGTCGGTATCAATCATTCCGAATTGGGGATCGGCAGCAACAACGAAGCTGACAACCGGCTCTGTTTCTGCAGGAACAGAGAAGGCAAAACCCATAAAAAGTAGGGTAAAAATTATTCTTTTAATCATGACTTTCTCCTGGAGCTGTATTTTCAGAAGGACCTGGTATCCAGGTATAGCCCTGTTTTTGAACGAAAATATTCAGCAAATAGGTTTCAATTCTTTTATCCTGGTATTCTGGATAAGAGCGACATATCCGGGCATAACGCTGCAGCTGCTGAAAGTAATTTTTCAGTTCTTTTTCTGCCTGAGCAGATGTTAAGCTGATCCTGGTTACCTTGTAATCGACAACAACCGCCTTATCCCGGCAGATAAAAAGGCTGTCAATAAAATGATTCTTGCCCTGGTATATGAAATGTGGTTCCTGCAGGACTGTGTCTGCCGATTCAAAGAGTTCTGTTAATCGCCTGTCCCGTGCCACATACTGCACTGTCTTCGTTGCTTCTTCCAGAAGAGCACGGTTGAGGGTGTGACCCCATATTCGAATAACTTTCTTTTTTGCCTTTTGAAAATCCAGCTGTTTTTTCTCCTGAAGATATTCAGCTTCCTGCATCAGAAAGTGAGCCAGTGTACCGAGGGATAGGATGTCTTCTCCCATATAAGAAATCTGTTCTTCCGGAGCGCTGGTGATGGAGGTCAGGTAGCTGTTCAGGGAAGGAGCCTCCTTTTCTTCTGAAGACGGTGTTTCCTTTAGGGCTGTTTTTTCTTTTGAAGGGGAAAGAGAATGGGGTATTACCCAGCTCTTGAAGGCTGATTCATCTTTCGCCTCTTCGAGGTCCTCCGGCACTTTTTCTGCCAGAAATGGTGTGAAGAGGTCGATATTTTTCTGCGAGCGCGTCGGTTTTTGATAAAAGACGAATAATCCTTTTTGAGCCCTGGTACATGCCACATAGCATTTATTGAGTTCCTCAATAAAGGTTTCTTCGGTATGTATGTTTTCCTGGATGCTTTCATCGATCTTCTTCTTTTTGTCGAAGCCCTGGAAGAAGGATGAGGGAAAGTGCTCTTTTCCCAGAGAGTGGATTTCATCTGGATACTTTAAACCTGTAATTCTCTGGAGGGGAACGTCATGTCCCGGCGGTAAATACTGAAGATTCTTTTCCTGGTAATAATAAAGAAATTGAGGCTCGGAGGAAGGCTTCCGCATATCTTTTGGCTTGTACAGGTAAAATACAACAGGAAACTGGAGGCCTTTTGATTTATGGATAGTATATAATCGAACACGATTGGTACTGATACGGGAAATAGTGGTAAAACGTTCAGGATGCTGTTCAAGATATCCTAAAAAGCGCATGAGATCGTATCCACGCTGTTGACTGTAATGATGGGTAAAGTCGAGAAAATCCAGAAGAAAAAGTTTTTCATCCTCCCAACGGGGAGCGAGATGTTTTTGTCGGGAAGATAAAGGTGGGGGCAGATGAAAAAATCTGATAATGGTCCGTATAAGTAAATCAAGCGGAGCGTTATCCGCCATTTCTTCCAGCGTTCTCAGGTTCTCTTCAATATCTTGTAGTCCGGCTTGCTGAAAGGCTTCCATAACTTCTTCCGAATCCAGCATCAATGTATCTTTTGCCAGTGATGCTTCAGCATCGGGAATGTTTTCGAATTCCGGATGGTGAAAATAATAATAGTATGCTTTTAAAAGGGATTGGGGGGAATGAAGGGTGAGATAGGAAAGAATGGCGGTGATAATGTGGTAACTGCGATAGGTGATGAAA
>PWGE01000006.1 GCA_003554345.1 Candidatus Sumerlaeota bacterium
CATGGAGGGAGGGTCTACTCTTTCTGAAAACGGTCCATCCCGAAGGGCTTTAAACATGGCATCATCATTCTCGGTAAGCGCCGCGTATGCAAAAAACACATAACCTTCCGGCCGGGTATTATCCTCGATGTCACGCAGCTCTTCAACCTGATCCACCAGAATTTCCGGAGTCATGCCAGTCTGATAAGGACCCAATCCCGCATAAATATGACGATTATAAGGTGCCGATTCTTCCGCCACCATATCATACCTGCTTCTCATATCATCAATATCTACCGAATAGACCATGGGAATCACTGCATCCATAAAACCGCGCGCACTCCAGTAGTCATGTCCTGATAACTGCCCCTGCCGGGGATCGGTCCCCAAAAAAGAAACAACGGCGGCGGTCACCTGCAGGTCTGTCTCGTGCGACATTGCTTCCCGGTAAAACATTTCCACGAAGCTATTTATCTGCTGACGACGCCAGGTATTCCAGACTGCCTCCCCGCGAGGATCATCGCTATCTACGCCAGTATCTTCCTCGAACTGATCCAAGGCTTCGGGATTATAACCCCACTCAGTTCCATCATACCGGATATAATCAAAATGAAGACCATCAATATCGTAATTCATAACAATGTCCATACAAACATCCCGCAGATATTCATTCACTCCGGGCACGCCGGGCTCAAGATATTCATCTCCTTCAGGTGAATTTCCATCCTGGTCAACGGTCATCCATTCAGGTTTACGATTATAAATATGATTAGGATCCTCTGGCATATTGGCTGTGGTGGCGGGATAAAGAACCACCCAGGCATGGACTTCAATCTCCGATTCTTTTGCATCGGCATAATCGATAAAGGTCTGCAAAACATCAAGGTCTTGAGGTACAGTATCAACATACTCATTGCGTGGCTCCGGATTTTCATAGGTGGTATCTTCCCTGTTGGGCTCATAATAGGCGTCTCCCCGGTAACGGATATGGGCATAGATCTGGTTGAAATTGTACTCATCCACTTTATCCACTATTTCCTGTATTTCAGCCTCGGTGGTTGAATTCCATATCGTCACCCATACTCCACGGGCTTCTTCCTCGGCATACAGCGGACAGATACATAATAAAAAAGCTACGAGCAAACCCAAAAGTGTAATTTTCTTTTTCATAATTCACGTGCCCCCTTTTTTTATATAATTCTTGAAATGAATAATACAACCTTTACATAAACTTGCAAGTTTCGTTAAATATTTAA
The DNA here is from genome assembly GCA_003554345.1 of Candidatus Sumerlaeota bacterium. GTDB lineage: Bacteria > Sumerlaeota > T1SED10-198M > T1SED10-198M > T1SED10-198M > T1SED10-198M. The sequence continues at coordinate 1,236 of PWGE01000006.1, forward strand.
CACTAAAGAGGAGTATATATTCTTGCTTTATCTAACTCACCAGTCTCCTTTTAATAAACAAAAAATGGGGTGCTTACTCTACCCGGGGAGGTGCGCCTCCATCCGGTCTGAGCTGTGAACGATAAATATCGCCGGCACTTTCCACACCGTTGGTGGGATCGTAAATTCTATCAATAAGCGATTCATTAAAAGATTCGGCTGTTGCTCCGCCCCAGCGTATTGCCAGCAGTTCTTCAGCAATATGTGAATAGAGATCCGGTCCACAGCTCCAGACCATCCATTCTCCCATAACCCGGCGTGTATCTTCATAAATTGGATCCCCATTATCCAGCGGATAAGGTTGGGTAGGCACAATATAGCGATAAGGATAATTATAAGTGGGATCCTGAGGAGCATGAGCAAAAGGATCGGCTGAAAGCCCTGTCATGTAGGCAATGGGAGTGGTGAGAAACTCCAGTGTCTGGAACCAATCATCACCGTACCCTTCACCAGTTATTTCGCTGTGACCAATAAACAACCACCATTCGTCATTGTGAGGAGGATACTCATTGTGGTCTACATAATAAGATTCCAGACCAGTAGCAATATTGCGAAGATCATTATTAGCCCGGGATATTTTTGCACGTATCGGGGCTTGAAGAAAATTAGGAATGGCAATAGCCGCTAAAATAGCAATAATTGCCACCACAATCAATAATTCAATAAGTGTAAAACCTTTTTTCATAATAAACCTCCAGCTTATTTAAAATAATTAAACTCTCTTATTTTCTTGAGCGCTTTTTATTCACAAGTAAAACACCTTTTCTTTCTTCATCTTTCACTCTATTCTGCAGGAGCACGAGGAGCAGTCAAACTCTCTATAACCCTCTTCGCAGTTTCTGGCAATCACGCCAGAATCCAGACTTGAAACCTATCAACTTATATCATTCCTTATTTTTTATTATACTCGATATTTCTGCAATATCCAAACAAGTCTCTTATGATAAGAAAAAGGTCTAGCCCTCTCAGGGTATTTTTTTTTCTTTAATAGTTATTATAATAGGTTGAGCTTATGGAGATAACCGCCATCATTATTGCCATCTTCTTTTTTGTTCTGGGCATCATAGGAACCATTATTCCAGGCATGCCCGGCCCTTTCTTCGTCTTTACCGGTATGGTTCTGTACGGTTTAATGACGGATTTTGCCGGCCTTACTGTTCTCTTCTTTATCTTTCAGGGGATAGGCGTGCTCCTGGTTTTTACTGTGGACTATGTGGCGGCAGGGATAGGGACCAAAAAGTTCGGCGGCTCGCCATACGCTATTTGGGGAGCCATCATAGGATTATTGTTGGGCATCTTCACTCCCGGCTTTGTAGGAATTCTTATAGGACCTTTTATTGGCGCCTTTTTAGGAGAAATTATCAAAGGCCTTCCGGCAGATAAGGCACTCCGTTCCGGCTTTGGAACAATTGCAGGGCTGGCAGGAGGACTATTCGTCAAATTTTTCATTGAAGCAGTGATGATCGGATGGTTTTTCTACGCCATCCTTACCTGACCTGCTTTATGTTCCCATCTTCAAGAATATGTTTGACTGTAACCCCCTGTCTCTGGATCTCTTTTCCTACCAGAAAAGTCCGATGGCATTTCATGGGATCCTTTTCCGCACAAAAGATAGCCACCCGGTACCTCTCGCAACCATTGAGCAATCGCTTGATACCTTCCTGAAAACCCGGACGGGAAGGAGAGAGACTTGTATTCGCAGCTCCGCGGGCTTTGCCTCCCAGCTCTTTTCCCAGGAAGACATAAGCAATATTTTCAGAGATCAATAATCGGGAAATGTTTCTTTTATTAAACTGCGGGTTATAGCGACTGTATGGTACAGACCGCACATCAGCCACTGCCGTAATGCCGTGTTTTTTTAATAATTGCATAAAATATGCAGCGGTATGGTTGGAATGACCAATAGTATAGATTACTTTATCCTGTATGTCATATTTGTCACTCTTCATTCTTATTGCAATCCCTCTCTAAGAAAACACAGAAAAATGCATGTATATCCGCCTTTCCTTTTTTAGGTAAAAACCGCGCAAAATATACTATGGGATTAGACGAACAACACACCAGATAATTGAGCAGCAAAAAACTTTTCAGTTTATTTTTCTAAAAAATTCGTGGTCAAAAATGCCCCTTCTTTATACAAAAAAATTGTGAAGTCCATCTGTCAGATTTACAGGAATAATTTTGAAAGACCGTAAGTCATTCTACGTCCCGCAGAAGGAATATCCTGCCTTATCTCCTCCGACTGAGCCGATCGTAACTTCTCATAGCCCTGATATACTGTGTTTTCGCCCTTTCATATCTTCTCTTGCTTTCCTCATAGCGTCGTCGTTGCTCTCGATAGGCAGTAGCATAAGAACGGCACCGATGATAGGCATCAC
>PWGE01000307.1 GCA_003554345.1 Candidatus Sumerlaeota bacterium
CCAGAGTGAACTGTACGTCGGGAATCGGCGCTCCCGGGTAGGCAGAAATACACTCATGGAGTACAAGTTTTTTTAGGAACCTGTACCATACTTTGAAGAGTCAATTTTCAGAGGAGAATAAACCACGAAAAGCACGAAAGAACACGAAAAAAAGATAATATTATGTTTTCCGGTACTAATTTTCTGTCTTCCTGAAAGTACACTCTGGAGGATTTGCGGCCTTTGTTTTTACCCCAAATATTCTTTCTGTGGTATTACTATGCGGGCTCTTTGCGAGCAAGATACATTTCTTATTCTTTGTTCTTTCCCATTCTGAGTGCAGTCTTCTGAATTCTGACTCCTCAGGGTTTTCTATTTTCAGAGGAGTTATTCACGCCAACTCAGAGTTGGCGCCACCAATGATGAAAATAAGATGCCGATTCGGAGATCGGCGCTCCCAGGAAAGCGGCAAGTCAATACTAAGGTTCAAGTTTCTTGATTAAAGTCCCTTATATTTTGTAGGGTTTATTTTCAGAGGAGTCTGTATGTATACTTTATTACTTTGTCACTTTTATCAAGTGATGACGCTGAGTAACAGGTGAAAGCCAAAGGCAAAAAAGATGAGGGCGTTGATTAATATGAAAATATTCTGTATTTTGGGTGACGTGACATATTTTTTTATGGCGCCCCACAGGGGAACAGCCAGGAAAAGGGGTGAAAAAATGGTGCCTGCTGCAAAGGCTAATCCTGCCAGGGTTCCGTAAAGGATGCGTTGAGAAGCGGCCGTGTAAGCCAGAAGACCCAGTAAAGCCGGACATGGCGTAAGAGCGGTAAGAAACCCCGCCAGAAACATGGCTTTTCCCTGTTTATGAATAAAATGTTTGTGAGTCCAGCGGCAGAGAACATTTTTTCCGTGGAAAAGAACGAATATGGCCAGTCCCATTAGAAAAATCCCGAGCAGGGAGCGGAAAAAAAGGGCGAAAGAGCGGTGGGCAATGACATTTTGCAGTTGATATCCTACGGCTCCGCCCAGTGTGCCAAGCCCGGCATGGGTGATTAATCGTACAATGTGAAAAGAGCAAAATTCTTTTACCGCCTGACCGATGGATTTGCGGGTCATGCCGATAAAAGGGACAAGAATGAATCCCTGGTGTATCATGCACGGACCTATACTCATGCTCATACCAAGAAGAAACCAGCCCAGATAGGTATACGCATATATTTCATTCATAAATTTTGTTCCTTGAAAGGAAAGTAAGTTCTTTTTTATTAAACAAAGATATCATGTCTTGCCTCTTGTCTGAGTCAAAAGTAAAGAAATAAAGGTGATTGACTTTATAAGAGCTAAAATTAAGAGTGTTCTTCCCAGGCCATAAAAGGGAAAGAATACCAGGGAAAAAGCAAGACCGCCCGCCCATCCGCCAAAAAGATCAGAGGCATAGAGTACACCGGCAGTTTGAGAAGAATGGCGTCCCCTTTCTCTGAACAGCCTGGTGGCAAGAGGAAACTGGGCGCCTATAAGAAACCCCAGGCAGAAGGATAGAGCAATAAAAGATACTATCGATAGAAAAGGAGGGATGACTTCCATGAATTGAGAAAAAATATGAGCAAGAAGATAAATGAATAAAAGGCTGATCAGCAGGGCTCCTTCAGTTTTGCGAAGAAGTGGCAAAATATTATAATCCTTACTTTTAGGGATGCTCCAGCGACTTCCGGCAAAAGCTCCGAACATAAATACTCCCATCAATAATCCTATCATGTGATATACGTAACCATATAAACACTGAAAAATGAAGATAACCACCAGGTCAAAAACCATTCCCAGTATGCCGGTCGTTCCGATAATAACCGGCAGGTGAGCCTGCTTTTTCTTTTGCATAGAAGAGGTGCCCCATAACCAGAGAAGTCCTCCCCCTGCCAGTACACCTAAAATGGCTAAAAAAGGAACCTGTTCTATACGCTGCTGTATCCTTCCCGCCGTAGGTGAAAACTGTTGCTGCCAGTGCTGTGAAGCATGATAGAATCCCCGGGGAAGAAAATCACGATTGAGTGTTTCGCCGTATCCGCGGATCATGGAGTAAAACCACTGTTTTCTGGATGGTGATAGCCGGAACTGCAGATGAGAAGGGTGAATGAAGTCCGACTCTACCTGGCGATCCTCTAAGTGGCTGGCAATATTGTCCGCACAAAGGGTGATATCCTTTTCTGAAGCAAAGAAAATGTTGAGTTCGCCAGGAATTACTTTCACATGTGGAAAAACTTCATGCAGGGTAGCGTGAATGGTGGCATTTAATTCTCGCAAAGCAGGTGGAAGATACTGGTATGAACCGGGTAAGGAAAAGGCAAAAAGCCCGTCTTCATCAAGCCTGTTTTTGACAAGCTGGAAAAAGTCGTGAGTAAAGTATCGATTTGTTTGAAGGGTGTCGGGCTCGATAAATCCCAGAGCAATATAATCAAATTGCTCGTCCGTTCGCGCCAGATAAAGCCGTCCATCTTTATAGACTCTTTCCAGGCGCGGGTCTTGAAGTTCCTCATACAGGGAAGGAGGAAAGTAATCGTCCATTATTCTGATAAGGGCGGGGTCAATTTCTGTGTAAATTATGCTATGCCAGGGGTGTTGCAGCATTTCCCTCATAAATGGTCCATGTGCTCCTCCCATTATCAGACCTTTTTCAGGTTGTGGATGAGTTCCCAGCGTAAAATGGACAAAGTCATGGATGGCATCAATTTCAGGATAGGGCACAGATAGGAAGGGTCTGCCGTCATAGTAAAAATGATGCTCTTTTCCTTCCTCCAGTACCATGATGTTTCCATGATAAGAATGGCTGTAATGAACCGGGACTTTTCCATACCACTGGCGGATAAGGGATGTTTCATGGAGATAGTTCGCAAGCGGAACAGCATATCCTGCGAGTAAAAGAGCGGCTGCTCCAAAAAGGAGCATTGATCGGCGCGAAGTAAGAAAATAACCACCTACACCTAAAATCACAAGCTGGAAAATAGCAATTACCAGGCATACTGTGAAAATGTTGTCCCATCGAGCCAGTACAAAAGTAAAAAGAATACCCGCAAGAAGGGTCCCCAGGGTTTCGTAAAAATAAGCACTTCCTTCCGGATTATGAAGAGGCGTAAAGCGCTTCATAATCTGGGCTGATATGGGAAAATGGGCTCCATGTAAGAGAACGGGGATTAAAAGAATGAGGCAGGTAGCAATGAAAAGAGGGAAATAGCCCACTCCTTCACCGGGAAGCACCTGGAATAATCGAATGATAATATCCCGACTGAAAAAAAGAGCGATGGGCAGAATAAGCAGATAAGCTACATACAGCAGGACAAATAAGAACCACGTGCGGCGTACATGTTTTCCTAAAAAACCTCCCCCCAGGGAGCCTACCGCTTCCAGGAGAAGCCAGTTGGAAAGAACAATACCTATGACAAGTTCATTGCCGGTTCCCAGGATGAAAAATTCCCGGAGTAAAAGAAGCTGACCAATCATCCCGCCTGTTCCCACCAGGCAGATGAGAAGTTTTATGGGAAGAGAAGGAGGTGGTTTTATTCCCATACTCCGGGGACATCATAACCGCATGAGGTGCAGCTGCCGTTTTCGATATTGACGGCACGTACGGTGAAATGGTGCCTGTCAATAAGCATTTCATTGCATTCCGGACAAAAAGTAGAGTTATGAGTGTGTCCCGGCACATTACCGATTGAAATGAAAAGTAAGCCCTCTTCAAGGGCAATGTCCCTGGCTTTTTCAAGAGTATCCACCGGAGTAGGAGAAAGAGAAGTGAGCTGATAACTCGGGGAAAAACGGCTAAAATGAAGTGGTGTGTGGGCGCCCAGGTTCTCTTTAATCCATCGTGCCATCTGGCGGATTTCTTCGGGATCGTCGTTCAGGGTGGGAACCACCAGGTTTACCACTTCCAGCCAGGCTCCTGATTCACGGATAATTTTGAGGTTTTCCAGCACTACATTCAGATCCCCCTGGGAAATGGAACGATAATAATGCTGATTGAATCCCTTGAGGTCGATGGTCACCGAGTCGACATGTTCCATCAGTTTTCTCAGGGGTTCTGGATTCATGGAGGCATTGGAGTGAAAAACAACGTTGATGTCCTCTTTTTGAGCAGCTTCTGCAACGTCATACATGTACTCGTAAAAAACGGTTGGTTCATTGTACGTGAAGGATATGGAAGGGACATTCCTTGCTTTAGCGATTTCGATGACTTCTTCCGGCGGAAGATCATGAAAGTATCCTATTTCTTCCAGGGTGCGTTGAGAGAGATGCCAGTTATGACAGAATTTCCAGCGAAAGTTACAACCAGCAGTGCCCAGGCAGAGGATCTGGGTGCCCGGTAAAAAGTGATGCTGGGGTTCCTTCTCGATAGGATCGATATGGACGGCTGATGGCACTCCGTAAACCAGGCTGTATAATACTCCTTCCTCGTTTTTACGGCTACCACAAAAACCCTTTTGTCCATCGGCTATTTCACATTCCCGAAAACAGAGTTGGCATTGCACATAATTATCATCAAGGGCTTCATAAAATCTGGCTTCTTTTGTGAGACCGGGATCGTCGGCAGTGGGTGTGGCTCGTGTGATGGCTGATATGTGGTCATCCCTGTCCCCTACTGAAAAATTCATAATAGTCACCACCGCTACTGTCATTATAAGACATATAATGATTAGTTTTTTTGGTATGTTTTCCATTATGCTCACCCTTTTTTATTATACTGGATTTTTATTTTTTTTGCAAGCAGTGATAATGCAAAATAAAATGTTGATAAAAAGGGTCTTGCATAAGTCTGATTGATACTGTCTCTTCAACCGGCAAGGTCTTTATAGAGTCGTGAGAAAAAGGCGAGGCGTTTTTCCTGAGAATGATTCTCCCTTACTGTTTGATAAGCCTTCCGGGTTATTTCATCTTTTGTCTGCGAGGAAAGGGTGAATATTTCCTTTAGAAGAGGGGCAATTCTGTCAGGTGATTCGCCTTGAAAAAGAAACCCGTTTTTGCCGTGTTCTATGAGGGAGGCATTATCTCCGGCAGCGCTGGTCAGACAGAGAGTTTTCAGGGCCATAACCTGCAGTAAAGTCTGGGAAATACCGTCCGAGACCGGCGATTGCATATAAAGATCTGCCTGAGCCAGCAGTGCGAGATAGAGGGCAGGGGGGAGATAGCCCGTGAAGGTTACATCTTTTTCCATTTTTGCTTCCCTGACATGCTCTAGCAACGAAGAATATTGAGAACCGTGGCTTGCTATCAAAAAGTGAAAGGGAAGAGAAGGATAACGTTGCTTGAAAATGCGAAGGATATCTATAAGCAAATGAATCCTGTAATTTTTTTCCAGTTTTCTGGCGCTGACAATGAGAACGGTGCTATCGGATAACCTTAATTTCTTTCGCCAGTAAGTAGAGGGGAATTGTTCTACCGTCTTTTGAAGGCTTTTTATATGTATTCCCCAGCTATGAACAACAATATTGCCACGATAATGGAAAGTCTTTTTAAGATAATGGGCCTGTAGCTGGCTTTCAGTATGCACTGTATGAACCAACGACAGTAACCGGCAAAATTGCTCATAACGCAACCGGGAACGGGTTGGTTCAATGAACAGATCGCTTCCCCACGTGCTGTAAATCATTGGTGGTAAGGTTTGTTTTATATTTAGAAAAGCCAGGGTAGCAGGTTGATAGAGATAATGGAGGTGAATGAGATCATACGGTTCCTGGTTCAGAGTTTTCTCAAATTCTCTGCTATAAGTAAATGAATAAAGGGTGAAAAGCCAGTGTTTAAGGGAGGTAAGATTGCGCCAGGTGCCGGAAGGAGCATTTTGGAGGGTGCTGGAAAAGGGAATACCGGCGGTAATAAACCGGCGAATCATACGCATGGGAAGAGATGCGCTGGTACTGGAGCCTTTTATGGGAAAGGGTAAGGAGTGTGCGGGAAGAAGTTCCCCCCATAAAGAGACATCCCATCCTTTTTCATAAAAAGCCAGCGCCCATTCTTCCCACAACAGGTTATTTTGAGCGTCTCCCGTATAAAGAATTCGGCACTTTGTTTTGTTCACTTTTTTATAAAATGAGCTTTAAAAAGATAATCTTGCCGAAAAGGTGTAACCTTATAAATATTTAAACGAGGGGCATTTTGTAAAGACTTTACACCCCATCCGGAAATAGCGGGCATTCCTTCTCCTATAATGATGGGAGCCATAAAGAAGTTGAGTTCTTCTACCAGTTCATTTTCTATCAAGGTGCCTGCCAGTTGACTGCCCCCTTCCACTAAAATGGAGGTTATCCCTTTCTTTCCCAGCATGTGGAAAATGGTGGGGAATAAGTGAGCGGAAGGCATCTCATCTTCAACTTCCAGTACTTCTGCCGGTAAAGATGACACTTCTTTTTTTATGTAATCCGGTACTGATTTGCCCATAATAACAAATATTCTTTCCTGCTCAGCCCGGCCAAAACAGTTAAAATGGAGTGGAATGCGCCCCTTAAGATCAAGTATTATTTTATGGGGTTGGCGGGTTTGTCTGACATTTCGCACCGTTAAAGAAGGATTATCAATGAGAATGGTGTTTGTTCCCACCATTACCGCGTCATGTTGACGTCGCAGGGCATGAACATATTTTCTGGATAAGTCCCCGGTAATCCATTTGCTTTCTTTACTGGCTGCCGCTATTTTCCCATCGAGTGAAAGAGCTAGTTTAAGTGTAATATAGGGTCGTTGATATTGAATGAAATGCTGGAAAAAACGAAGTAAATAGTCCGTTTTTTCTTTAAGAACGCCGGTTATTACTTCAAGACCGGCGTTTTGAAGTTCCTGGATGCCCTGGCAGTTTACTGCTTTATGAGGATCAATGCTTCCAATGACCACTTTCTTTATTCCTGCCCGGATAAGGGAGGTAGTGCACGGTGGGGTTTTGCCCTGATGACAGCAGGGTTCAAGTGTCACATACATTGTAGCGCCTTCAGCATGCTGCCCGGCGTCTTGCAGTGCCAGTATCTCAGCATGGGGTTCACCGGCTTTTTGATGGAAACCTTTCCCTGTGATTTGCTCATTCCTGACAATAATGGCTCCCACAGGAGGATTGGGAGAGGTGAAACCCAGTCCCTGTTTTGCCAGCGCCAGAGCTTTTCGCATATAAAACTGATTAACTGCATTGTTGTTTTTCATAAAAGGTTCTGACCTCGTTAAATCTGTTGGTTATATTGACGGGATCGAGACTTTCTAAAAAGAGACGACCGTATTGTTTGGTTTGAATGCGTCTATCCAGGATACTTATGATGCCGATATCATTACGGTGGCGTATAAGTCTGCCGAAACCCTGTTTAAACTGAATGATGGCATAGGGAAGCGAAAGTGCCTGAAAAGGACTCAAACCTCGTCGCTTCAACAACTCCGACCGGGCTTCATATATGGGGTCGTCAGGTGGCTTAAAGGGAAGTTTGGTAATGATAACTGATTGTAAATGTTCGCCCTGGATGTCAATACCCTGCCAGAAGGTGTCTGTTCCCAGAATGACGGTGCGAGGATTTTGACGTAATTGCTGGATGAGATACTGGTTGGTTTGCCCCGATTGATATAAAATGTTGAGATTGTTGAATGTTTTCTTTAAAGTCCGGTAGGTTTTTTTAAGAAAACGGTAATTTGTAAAAAGAATGAGAGTGCGCCCACCGATTATTTCCAGCAGACGGTGTATTTCTTGCTGGGCATCACGCTCATAAGCGGTAAAGGTTTCCCGGGAAGGGGGGTGTATCGCCGGTATATAAATAAGGGCCTGTTCTTTATAGTTGAAGGGAGAATGAACCAGTAACTCATCGGTTTCCTGTAATCCCACTTCGCGTTTATAAAATTCGAAGTTACCGGCGGTAGAAAGAGTGGCAGAGGGGAGAACAACACTCTTTTTGCGCTGAAAGACCTCTTTACCCAGGATGTTTTCAATACATAAAGGTGTCATATGAGCGGTAAAGTGATAACCAATATTTTTGGGTTGTACTTCCTGCCAGTAAATGTATTCTGGATTGTCATGACTGATGTAGTCCTGGCAGGTATGTTTGAGGGTTTGAAAACGGAGAAGGTGACTTTCATATTCCTGCAAAAACTGTTCTTCTGCCTCTTTGGTCTCAGGTGTATAATAACGTGGAAGTTCCTGTATCCGTTGTACGAAGTGATCCAGTAAATCCGTGAGAGGATCAAGAAGAAAATGGCGTGATGTAAGGCGAATACGAGTTGCTTCCAGGGGTTCTGGAAAAAGTTCCATAAGACTGTCACAAAAATGTTCCCATTGTTCCAGGAGCTCTTGTTCTTCTTCTGCAAATTCCCGTCGGATATCCTGAGAAAATTTATATCGTGAGAGGAATCCCCTGTTTTTGCCAGGTTCGTAAAATTTTTTGAGAAACCAGGGGAGGGTATTCTGGCTGAAATGATAACCGAGAGTGTTTTGAGCTACCGCTGGTATATTATGAGCTTCGTCAAAAATGATGACGTGTGAGGTGGGGAGATACTGGCAATCCAGGCTGATGTCGGTAAAAGTAAGGGCATGATTGGCGACAAGAATATCTGCTGAAGACCACTTTTTGCGGGCATTGAAATAAAAGCAATCTTCGTAGAAGGGGCATTTCTTACCCCCACACATATCAATTTCCCGGTTAACCTCTTCCCATAAAGAGGAAGTGACTACAATTTCCTGTCTTTGACCGGTAGTAGTATCTTCAGCCCATTCCAGCAGGGATGCAATAGATTGGCGGTGCTCTTCGAAAAGAGAAGGAGGAGCAAATTTTAAGTGGTCCATTTTTTTTCGGCACAGGTAATTGCCTGAACCGATAGCCAGCGCATATTTGAAGGAATAACCTAACTTCTGGAGAAGGGGAAGCTCTTTTTTCATTAACTGGTTCTGGAGAGACTTGGTGTTTGTGGAGACAATGGCTCGCTGTCTGGTAATATTGCACCACTTTAATAGAGGAACGAGATAAGCTAAACTTTTTCCCCCCCCTGTACCGGCTTCACAAATGATATGGCGCTCATGCAGAAGCGACTCATAAATATGTTCTGCCATCTCTACTTGCTGGGGACGATATTCATACCGGGAGAGAGTTTGAGCCAGTGTGCCGTTTTCTCCGAAAAAGTCTGTGAGGGATTGTGATTTATTCATATGGAATAGTAAGTTCGATTTCTGTCCCTTCTCCTGGTTGTGAATGGATTCTGACTTTGCCTCTTAAATGCTCAACCAGGTGAAATACAATGGGTATCCCTAATCCGGCACCGCTCTCTTTGTTGGTGAAAAATGGTTCTCCAAGATGGTCGAGGGTTTCCTGGTCCATACCCGGCCCATTATCGATAAACCTTATTTTGACATATTTCGTTAAAAACTCTATTTTGATGGTTATTCTTGCTTTCTCATAATCAGGTGGAAAAACTTCTAAAGCATTCAATAGAATATTCTGAAATATCTGGTGAAGTATTTGGGCATCTGATCGGATAAGACGTGGTTTTCCGGCAGTCTGGATGTCCATTTTTACATGGGGATTTTTTACCGTCCACGGGATGTTATTGAATACTTCTTCTATACATTTGGCAAGGTTGACATTGGTGTGGACCAGTTGCTTGGTGCGGGTGTATTCCAGGAAACGATTAAGCAGATTAGAAAGAACCTGAAATTGTTTTTTGATGAGTTCGAGATTGCCCTGCAATTCCTGTATATTCACTTTTTCTGAATCCTGCAGGACTTCTTCCATAAGCTGGATGTTGAGGTTCATAGCGTTTAAGGGATTTTTAAGTTCATGAGACAGACCGGCAATAAGGTACTTGGTATCGGTGCCGGAAGAACGAGAAAGCTGAGTTTTACGAATCAGTAATATAAAGAAAAGTATGGCCAGGACAAAAAGGGGGAGAAGGGGGGACAAAAAAGGAACCAGTGAAGTATCCGGAGTTTTCTTTAAAAAAAGGATGATATCTCCTTCCTCTAAAGGAAGCTTGAGGGACTGATACAATTCGTGGTCGTGGTGAAGAATAGGCAGAATGTCTTCTTCTGCCACTTCTTCCTGGTAAAAAACGGCTATTTCATTCTCTTCTCTCCATCCCAGTAAGCGGATATAGTGGTGTTCTTCTAAAGCCGGTTGAATCTTTTCCGGATAGATTGTGTTAAGGCGCTCTTTTGTTGTTTCTTCTTCAAGAGGCTCCTCTGTGATAAGATGAGCTATGGATAAAAGTATGGAAAGAGCCTTTTCTGAATAATATTTTTCTTCATATTCGTTGAGTTGTGAATGTGTCTGTATTTGGTATTGTATACCGAGAAGTATCCCGGCGAGAAGGATAAGTCCGATAAGGAAAATGCCCAGACTGCGCAAAAGACATGTTTTATTCTTGTTTTTATGTTTTTTCATCGTTAGATAGTGGTTGAAAATAACAGACAGAATATTATATACAATATGAGGAGGTTTTGCAATGTTAACAACCCTTGAACAACAGGTAGAAGCGATAATGAAATATATTAATCAATTTCTGAACAGTCGCTTTGAACAGGCTGCCCGTATCAATCCCCTCATGGGTGATATTCGACCGGACCTGGAATGGCAGCAGAAAATGCAATTGGAACTTATCCTGCGCTCTTATAAATCGCTGGGGATAGAAAAATATCGCGTGGCTTCTATGTTAGTAGGAGATAATGAAATGTTGAAAAGACGCCTGTTATCTCCCACAGACCAGCTATCAATTTTTCATGAAATTTATGATATGGAAGATGAAGCCTCCTCTGCCAGTACAGTGGCTATTCATAATATGAAAACTCTGTATCATGCTTTTGATCCTACCCTCGAAAACATAACCCTGCTGGTTCAATGCTGGATCCTCTGGGATTTGATGGATGCCGCTGAGTTCGCCCGTATGTATGATGACATAAAAGATATCAATCAGTTACTCAAGACTGAAAAAACTCCGGAACCCATGGAGAAAGCTTATCGCTCCTACAAGAAAATTGAAAATCCTTCCATCAAGGTGGAATGGAAAGATATCATGGTATATAAATGGCATTCAATCAAGTTGTTATTCAATAAACGCAGTTTTGATTTATCTGAAGAGCCGGCTTATAAAATGGTCATTCACCGGGAAAAGTCCCGTAGTTCTTCACTTGATTGCCTGGTGGTGAAATATTACCAGGTGCTGGCACGCATACACAAGCTTAAAAAGTCTCAGGAAATACCTGAAGAAGAGAAGGATGACCTGGCAATGGAAATGGGCGTGAACCCGGAAGATGTGACCCTTGAAACAGCGCTGTCTTCCGCAGAAAAAGAACTTGCCCAGCTTCGTCAGGATGTGGAATCGGTTGCCAGGGGAAGAGGAGCTCTGGGCAAACCCTATAATCTCAAAAAACATTTACTGGAAAAAGTGAAGGAACCTATTAGTGCCTTGAGGAAACACGAGCGGATGCAGCCAATCATCAAGAAAGAAAAAGAGGAGGAGGAAAAAGAGGCAGAAGGTGAATGATGAATTTTGAAAAGGGAGTTCTTTTTGAACTTGTTCGGAAAGCGGGGGACAATCTGCTTCAGGAGTTTCACCGGGAAAAGAAGATTATTACCCGTGAAAAACATGACATAAAACTGGAATTAGACCGGCAAACTGAAATATACCTGAAAGAACAATTATCTCGCTATTTCCCGGATATCGGTTTTATAGCAGAAGAACTCGATACCAGCAGAGAAGAACTGGAAGGTCATTCATACTGGATTATTGATCCTATTGACGGCACTTCCAATTATGCTGCTTCCATTCCCCATTTTTGCATATCGATTGCTTTTAGGAAAGATGGAGAAACAAGGATGGGGGTCATCTATGATCCGGTTCGGGAAGAGATGTTCTGGGCAGAAAAAGGAAAGGGGGCTTTCTGTAATAACAGAAGGCTAAATCTGGCAAAGAGCGATTATCAGGAGACCTTTTGCGTCATGGGCCTGTTTAAAACAAGGGATACCATTGAAAAAGGTCTGAACCTTCTCCAGGAGGTGGCCCATGATTTTAATAAGGTACGCATTACCGGTTCCGCAGCTCTTGATTTAGCCTGGGTGGCATCAGGACGTTTTCAGGTGTTTTTTGAATACGGTATCCGGCTCTGGGATATTGCAGCGGGGACACTTCTGGTGCAGGAAGCCGGAGGCAAGGTCCTGGCTGAGCCTTACAGGGATATTCATTCTTATTTCGTGCTGGCTGGCATACCAGCCTATTGTGAAATCATCCAGGAAAAAAGGGCAAGTCTGTCTTCAGAGAATATCTCTTTTTAGCTGCTAAAAAGGGTTGTATTTTAAAAAGGAATGGATAAAATTCAAATAGAATAGGGCGGTTAGCTCAGCTGGAAGAGCATCGGCGTCACATGCCGGGGGTCACAGGTTCGAGCCCTGTACCGCCCACCATCCCAGCTTTGAAAAGCTGAATATGATAAATATGATGTATTATTCGATGGCTTTGTTGAAATCTTTTTCGCTGAAAAAACTGATGAGGAGTTAAATACCATGAAAAAAAAGAGTCTGGGGATTTCGATTGTTTTTTGTTTGTGTCTTTATTTTTTGAGTTGTACAGGGACTTCACCCCGTATATACCATAGTGACGTGGGTAAAAGCGAGCATTTTCCTGCCAGAGTTTTTCCTGTTCCTCATACCATGGATTTTGAGATTGAGGACCGTATTGAAGCGGAAGCCTCGCGTAAATCAGTCCTGGGTATCCGTGTTGCCGGTGAAAAACTCGATGCTCCCCGGGTTACTGCGATGGGAAAAGGAATGACTTATTACCTGGAAAGAAAAGCAGCCTGGAAGGCAATAGACGGGGGAGATTACGATGGTATTTATGTGACCCGCACATATGTCGACAGGGGTGGGTTCCTTCCGCCTCTCTACAGGAGAGAGAAAGCCGTGGTTCATGGCTATGGTATGCGCATTCTTTCTTTTGATAAGGTTGAAGATGCAGAACGACAGAATGCGTTGATCAGTAAAGAATTTCCCGGGGAAAAAGTCCCCCAAAAAGGGGCTTTAGGTAGAATGTTCGCGCCATTTCGCTACCTGTTGACACCTTTCTTTCCCTTTTTACTCTTGATGCCTGACTAAATATTTCTTTCTTCTTACATAATGGGAGCGAAAAGTCTGAAGAGATTGGTTAACAGGACATGTGGAAATTGCAGTTCCTGCAGGTTCTCTAATTGAACCGTCTCGCTTTGCGCCAGATCGGCATTGAAGATGGACTTGAGGTCACAGTTAAACTTTCTGCTGACGGTAAGCAAATCCAGCTCAAAACTTAATTTGAAACTGCGGTTATCAAGATTGGTAGAGCCTATCAGGCATATATTGTCATCTATGATGCATGTTTTTGAGTGCAGGAAACAGGGAAGGTAACGATATATTTTTACCCCTGCTTCGATAAGCTCGGAAAAAAAGGAGTGGCTGGCATAATAAATGGGCAGATACTGGGGTACACGGGGGACCATAATACGAACATCTATACCCCGCATAGCTGCCAGTTGAAAAGCATGAATCAGAGAACTGTCAGGGATAAAATAGGGTGTCTGTATCCATAGCGACTTCTGGGCAGTCTGGACAAGCTGTAGAAAAGTGAGATGCTTGATTTCAACAAAATCGTTGGGACCACTGGGAATGGCCTGGATAGAGACATCGCCCTGTTTGGGTAAGAAAGGTGTTTTGCGGCGCGGAGGGGTGATTTTTTTATTTGAAGCAAAAAACCAGTCTTCCAGGAATGTTTTTTCCAGCGAAGCAACAATTTCTCCTTCCATGAAAAAATGATTGTCCCGCCATCCTTTCAGTCTTTTGTTCTCTCCCAGGTATTCCCGTCCGATATTAAGACCTCCGGTAAAAGCCTGAGTACCATCAATAAGAATAAGTTTTCTGTGGTTCCGAAAGTTGATCTGGAACTTATGAGAAAGTGAATAAAGAGGCGAAAATCGCTCCACCTGAATCCCTGCCTGCTGCATGGGTTTTAAGAATTTAGTGGATAGAAAAAGATTGGCAAGATGATCATATAAAAAATAGACCCTCACCCCCTGGCGTGCTTTGCTTATGAGCAGGTCACGGAATTTCTTTCCTATCCTGTCCGGTGTGAAAATAAAAAATTGAAAGAAAATGTACTTTTTTGCCTGGAGAATCTTTTCCTCCATTAACCTGTATGTCTCTTTTCCGTTAACCAGGGGCTCAATGTTATTGTGATGGGTCATTTGGTAACCGGTAAGATTATCGAGAAGTTGCGAGGAGTTTATGAGTTCTTCCCTCTGCAGAAGGTCTTCCAGTTCTTCCTCTTTGTTTTTGTAAGGGGTTTCCCGGCGCAAAAGAGGTTGTGCTATTTCGCGTACGACGTCCTGTCTCCCCCGGTATTTGCGGATTCTCCTCTTCTTGCGTTCAAAAGGGAAGTACCCGAAAAAGAAAAAGAAAAAGGTTCCCAGTAAAGGAAAAAGAAGGACAAATAATATCCAGGCCGTACTGCTGACAGGTTCCCGCCGTTGAAAAAGAACCAGGATGCAGGTCAGCAATTGAAGAGAAACGACTAAAATTCCCCAGATTAACATTTTGTATTTTCCTCTTTATGGAAATTAATATGAAGAATATTACTGAGTGGAGGTATCCTTAAGGAGTCTCTGAATGTCTTTCTGCAGGTCTTTGTATCCATTCTCAGTGAACTGTTCGAGACAGCCAAGCTGTTGTTGAAGCTCTTCACTCTGCTTATGAAGGGATTCGAGGGTGTTTTTGACTTCTACGGGAGCCGGTCCGCCGGCTGAGCTTTTCTTTTCCAGCAGTTCCCTGTAATCGGTGAGCTGTTTGAATTCTTTCTCAGAAATTGATACATCGAGATCTTCTTCCTTCAACACCTTTTGGAGGGTTTTCAGGCTGATAGAACCCTTTTCCTGGTCCTGCTGAACGCTTTTCCCGGTGGTGGTGTATGCCTGACGGAAACTCAGTCCTTTTTCCCGGGCTAGAAAGTCAGCTATTTCTATGGCATTTATAAAACCAACCCGGCATTGCTGATGCATCTTTTCAGGATGCGTTTTCAGGGTATGAAAAACTTTGCTGAAGATCTTAAAGATGGGACCAATTTCCTGTAAAGAGTCCTGAAGAAGATATTTTATCCATTGGGTATCACGGTTATAGCCGCTGTTCATCCCTTTGCTCAAACCAAACAGGGACTGGAGATTGCCGGTGATAATGGACGTCTTTGCCCTGGTTACTTCAGCGAAGTCGGGATTTTGTTTCTGAGGCATGATAGAACTACCGGTGGTATAAGCGGGATGGATAGTGCAATAATGAAGATAAGGAGAACTGAAAAGCATGAGATCCTGACTGATGATACTCATATGAGTCATAAAAAGAGAAAGTATGGAAACAAACTCGGTTTCAAACTCCCACCGATTCGTAATACAGTCTAACGAATTGTTCTGAATATCCTTGAATCCAAGGTATTTTGTCGTGATCGAACGGTCTATATTCCATGAAGTGCCATAAGCGGCCGCTGCTCCCAGGGGGTTAATGTTGCTTCTGTCTAAAAATTGTACCAGGCGGTGAATATCCCGCAGGAGAGGTTGAGCATACGAGCAGATGAGATGGGCAAAGGTGGTGATTATGGCTGGCTGAAAGTGAGTGATTCCCGGCATTATGTCTTCCAGATGTGAAGGTGCTTTGTTCAAAAGTTCCTGGGCAAAATAAAGGGCCTCATGGGCAAGATGAATGCCTTTAG
>PWGE01000394.1 GCA_003554345.1 Candidatus Sumerlaeota bacterium
ATACGTGGCACTACACTTTTAGAAATTCTAAAAAGTGAACCCCCATGAAATGGGTCTTAAAACAAATCTTACCTCTCTTTTTTGCCGTTTACTGTCAAACTTGAGTTTAAATAACTTATATTTTTCAAACTACATTCATTATGTTTCATATGGTCTTATAATATATTGTCGTCCTGGAAGAAAAACCTGCTATTGCTCTTTTGCACTTAATATTTTCTTATGAGAAACCGCAACTACCTGATTGAACTGCAAAAAAAAATCCCGCTGGTGACAAACACACCAGCGGGAAGATGAATAAATTATCGTTTATCTTTGTTCAAAAAGCATGGTTTCGGCTTCCGGGTGAAGAACCTGCATGGGAAATTCATCCTGCAGATAATGGTGCATAGCAGCTCGCAGAGAATTGCCATATCGACCAGTCCAGTAATTATAACCCCTGCCCCAGTTATTTTTTACTGTTTCTTCATCCGGCTCAACAATATCCGAACAATACCATACCAAAAAGGTATCAACTTCACCGATATCTTCATTGACCATCTCCGTCACAGGACCAATCTGATGTAAACCGGCATCAAAAATATAATAGACAAACTCACGGGATTCTCCGATACCCGAAACCTCGCGCCTGTCACGTCTTATCTCTTCTGCCGTCTGTATTTCCTTATCAAACTCTGCAGACATATGATCAAAATTCACATGATCTCCACGCAGACCGCGTCGAAACTGGCGGGCATTTTGCTCTGCTGTTTCTGTAGCCTTCCTGAATTGCACCTCTTCTCGTATATCTGCACGCACCTCTTCTAAAGGCGGTATATAACTCTCTTCTCTATCACTTAATGCAAAAACAATCCCCTTATTCTGAACACGTACCGGTTCGCCAACTTCGTTGACTTCAAGCTGCTGCACCTGTTCAAATATTGCCGGTGCAGAACCCAGTCCGGGGACATCCCTGTCAGAAAACATGCCGCTTTCATATATTTCCCATCCAAACCGGGCGCCATAGTCTTCTAATTCCACGAGGGATTCCACTGCTTCTTGCATTTCATCTGCTTTTTCCATTACCACGTCCCGCGCCCTGTCTTCCTGAATAGTTCTCTGAATCTGGCTCTGCACTTCTTCCAGTGGCGGTGTTCTTTCAGGCAATATCTCCTTCACTTTGAAAAGATACAGTCCATTTCGATCTTCCAGCACCGGCGTTATTTCACCTTCGTCCAGCTCAAAGACAGGTTCCGCAAAATGAGAGGGCAAATCCCGGCGGGCACGGGCACCAAAATCACCACCCCTTTCTCCTTCCGGACCGTCTGAATACTCCCTGGCCATATCAGAAAACTCCACCTCTTCTTCCATAATTCTCTGGCGTATCTCTTCAATTTGTGAATGTTTCTCTTCCAGTGCCTCCTCATCCTCAGGGTCATCAAGGCTGATAAATATTCGTTTCAAATCCCTCCGTTCAGGCTCCTCAAAACGATCCCGTTCGGCTTCATAGTAATTTCTGATTTCTTCTTCACTCACTTCTATGTCGGCTATAACATCTTCCGGTTCTATTTGAATATATCTTATGTCATACTGTTCCGGAATCCGATAATCTTCCTGGTATTCTTCATAATAAGATTGCAGGTCTTCCTCAGTATATTCAACTTCATCAATAAACTCATCAGTCTGAAATTTTACATACGTAATATTTCTTTTCTGATGATTATCCCGAAAATATCTTTGCAAATCCAGGGCAGAAGCAACCCCACTACTTCTCACCATCTCTGAGAACGTCTGGCTGGCTGTTTCTGCCTGCACCCTGGAAAAGAATCCCCGTTCAGTCATCCCCATCTGTCTCAGATACCTCTGAAGGGCGACTTCAATGTCATTCACTCCATGAAACATCTGGTATATATTTCGACGTATAAGTCTTTCAGACACCGGTACCCGAAACTCATCACTTCCCGCCAGGAAGTAATAGCGGTCAAGCAAGTTTTGAAGCGCCATTCTCCTGAAATTGAATTGATCTGCCATTTCAGGAGGAAGCTGACCATCATACATCATCCTGAAATAGTTTTCTATATTCATTTCTTCCATATAAAACTCATCAACCTGAATAGTACGTCCCCCCACTTCTATCAGTTCATTGGGAGCCCCCCTGTGTGTTCCAACTCCTGTCCAACCATAAAAAAACACGAATGCCACCACAATAAGAGGGGAAATTATCCACATGAAAAGCCTCTTTTTTTTGCGCAAAAATTGCAACATTGGTTGTATCTCCTGTTAGTTATTACTTGTTTTTAATCTGGCAAAACGTCTTTTACCAACCTGAATGATATATTCATCAGGTTCAAATTGTTCTTGAATATCATGTACTTTTTCGCGATTCACACGAACAGCCCCACTTCTGATCAATCTTTTTGCTTCACTGTTGGAAGAAACCAGTCCGGTTTCTCGAAGCAAATGCACAATGTTTTTGGTCTCATTTTGCCAGTCAAGCGTATGACTGGGAATATCGTCAGGTATATCTCCCTGCTGATGAACTAATTCAAATCTTTTTTGTGCTTCTTCAGCTTCTTTTTCAGTATAATATTGACAGATAATAGACCTGGCAAGTTTACTTTTTAAGCTTCTTGGATGAATTTCGCCCTCATCTATCCTCTTTTTGAGGTCGCATAATTCCTCTTTGGGGCAGTTAAATAGTAAAAGATAATAACGAAACATCAACTCATCAGGAATACTCATAATCTTCCCATAAATCTCCTGCGCCGGTTCTGTAATTCCAACGTAATTACCCAAACTCTTGGACATTTTCTGCTCACCATCAACCCCCTCAAGAAGGGGAAGGGTCATTATACATTGAGATGCCTGTCCTAATTCTTTTTGTAAAATCCGTCCCACCAGGAAATTAAATTTCTGATCGGTGCCCCCCAATTCTATATCAGCCCGAATAACATAGGAATCATACCCCTGAATCAAAGGATATAAAAATTCATGAATGTAGATGGCTCTGTTATCTTTATATCTCTTATTGAAATCATCCCTTTCCAGCATTCGAGCCACCGTATAATGGGAACTTAAACGAATAGCATCAGAAAAGCTCATCTTCTCAAACCAGTGGCTGTTATAAACAATCTCAGTTTTCTCCTTGTCCAGTATTTTAAATATCTGGTCCAGATACGTCGCCGCATTTTCTTCGACTTCCCGCGATGAGAGCGGCTTACGAGTTTCTGACTTTCCTGTGGGGTCGCCAATACGAGCTGTAAAATCACCAATAAGAAAAACCACATGATGCCCCAGTTCCTGAAATTGCTGAAGCTTTTTAATGGGAACAGTATGTCCCAGATGTAAGTCCGGCGCAGATGGGTCTGCACCATACTTAATCCTTAAGGGACGCTTTTCTTGTCGGGAAACATACAACTTACGAACAAAATCCTCGTAAGGCAATATTTCTTCCACCCCAACCAGCAGTTTTTCCAGTTCCGACCGAACTGTTTTCTCCATTTCTTCAAAAGATACCTGCATTATTCAATCCTCATTATTTGTCTGCTTTACAGAACAAAGAGCTTCACACATTGTACACTCTTTCATGGTATTTGTATCCAGTGCCCGGTATTTTCTGGCTTTATCAGAATCCAGGGCTAATTGAAACATCCCTTCCCA
>PWGE01000244.1 GCA_003554345.1 Candidatus Sumerlaeota bacterium
AATACTTCGCCGGGATAAAGAAACTTATTATCAGCCCGGAGGGCCGGGATGTCGTCAGGGTCTTCGGCGATAACGGAGCCGGCAAGACCGGGCTTGTTGACTCCTGGTGGTGGCTAATCACTGGCAAGAACAGCAAGGGAGCGACGCCAGGCTCAACCCGCTTCCCCATCAAGCCCACATATATCGACTACGACCACAACGAAACCAGGCATCCCAAGGTCAAGACAAAGCTGGCAATTGAAGAGGACGGAGAGACCGAGACGGTGGTGCTCATGAAGGAGTATCTCCCCACATTCAGAAAGGAAACAGGCACCGGGGAGCATTACTTTGACGGCAACACGAAGGCTCACTATATTAACGGGGCAGAGCTGCCCCAGAGCGAATATGAGAACTTTATCAACACTAACTTTCTTGATTATGAAAAATTGAAGATGATAACCGACCCGGTATATTTTGCCGAGGATGTCCACTGGGAGGACAGACGCAAGATAATTATTGATATTATCGACCCGCCGTCCGTTGTGGATATACTGCGGGAGCAGGGCGAGGAGAAGCTGGCGGACTCTTTGAAGCATCAAAACGATATAACCGACTGGATTAAATCGCAGGAGTCCAACCTCCGCAAGATAGACGCCAAGATTGAAAAAATACAATATTATCTGGAGGAGAACGACGCCGACATCAACGCCGAGAAACTGCAGCAGGAATATGAGGATATGACATCCACCATTGACAGCAAGCAGGAGATGCTGGATGAGCTGAGAACAGAGAGGGCCGCCGCTCAGGCCGGGGGCAGGTCCCAGGTAGAGAATGAGATTAGGGCCGCCGAGAAAGAGGTAGACAGCCTTATCAGAGAGGAAATACAGGAGCTAGAGAGGCAGAAAAACAACCTGGAGCTGGCTCAGAGGGAGACCAAGAGCGACATTCAGCGGGCTAAGGTGTATATCAATAACGCCAAGGAGAAGCTGGATGACATCAGCACAAAATACAGAGAATGGGAGACCAGGAGCCGGCAATACTGCCCGGAGTGCGACCAGAGGCTGCCGGAGGAAAAGATTGAGCAGTTTAATATTAAGCGGGCAGAAAAACTCAAGGAGCTGAAAAAGGAGGGTATCCAAAAACAGAAGGAAATACTGGAGCATAAGAAAGAAATTGAGGAGCTTCAGGAGCAGAAGGAGGATTATGCTGAGGGACTCAAGGAACTCAATGATGAGATAGCCGAGGCCCGGGAAGGCGACAACCTCCCTGGTGTTAAGGAACTCAGAGAAAAGATAGCCTCCCTTGAGGCCTCACTTGATACGGAAAGCGACGGCGTAGATAACGCAGAGAAGGAGGAAGAAATCAAGGCCTTGCAGCAAGAAATTAGCCGGCTGACTGACGAGAGGGCCGACATCAAGGCGAGACTTAATAGCCACGAGAAGTTTCAGGAGCATATCGACGAGGAGAAGGCACTCCAGCAGGAATATGAAGAGAGGGCCAAGACAGTTGAGACAGTCAAGCACGCCCAGGATGTCCAGCTGGAGAAGATAGACAACATGGCCGAAGGCATCTTTGGAGATTTAACCAATGTCGTGATGTATGACTATACCCAGGAGGGCACGCCCAAACCGACATGCCGAATAGAGTACGACGGGAAAGACTTCGAGGGGGCGCTTAACGACGGCCACAAATTCCGTGTTGGCCTCAAGATAATTGACACGCTGGCAGCACATTTTGGTGTCGCCGTGCCACTTATGATAGATAACAAGGAGTCCTTCACGGCCAAAGCTAAGTCTATAGGGCAGCGGTGGTGCATGAATGTTATCCCCGAGAAGAAAGTCAAAGAGCTGGCCGAAAAGAAAACAGGTATTGAGCTAATCGACGCCACGGGCAAAACGCCAATGGCAGTTTATACTTCTAAAGGAGGTAAATAATGAGTACTAATTTGCAGGTAAGAGCTAAGCGAGCTGTTGATACGGCAGAAAAGAGGATTGCTGAACTGGAAAACGAGGGCAGACTGCGGACACCACCTGACTACTCTGCGGCCAACGCTTTGAGGAGCGCATATCTGGAGCTGCAGGAGACTAAAGACAAGAGCAAAAACCCGGTGCTGGAGTCCTGCACGGCCTCGTCAATAACGAACGCACTCTTGTCGATGGTATCCGAGGGCCTGACACCGGCCAAGGACCAGGGCTACTTCATCGCTTACGGCAGCCAGCTGTCATGGCAAAGGTCTTACTTCGGTGATATATCGCTGGCCCGGAGGATGGCCGGGGTGAAGGAGGTCAACCCCCAGGTTGTTTACCAGGAGGATGAGTTCAAATACACCATACTTGAGGACGGCCGCAATAAGGTAACAAAGCACGAGCAGACACTTGAGTCGCTGGACAGCAAGGACTGGAAGGCAGCCTACTGTGTTGTAACCTTTGAAGACGACAGAGAGCCGGTAACGGGAATCATGACCAAAAGCCAGGTGGAGACATCCTGGAAGCAGGGTAACTACAACCCGGGGTCTAAATACGAGGGAGCTCACGAGAAGTTCCCGGAAGAGATGATTAAGAGAACAGTTATCCGGCGGACCTTGAAACCTTTCGTCCAGTCCAGCTCTGATAACTTCACGATGACCGACTCCTATGCCGCCGATGATGTCAATACCGAGCAGTACGAAGAGGAGACCGCCCAGGAGGTTTTTGATGCTGACTATGAAGCCGAGGGAGAGGAAGAACCCCAACCAGAGCAGACCGAGCAGCCAAGCCCCAAACCTCCCATGGAAAAAGCCGAACCCAAGCCGGAGAAGAAGCCCGAACAGCCAAAACCCCGGAAAAAGGGGGAACCCACCGAAGAGGACTTTGAAGCCGAGGAATTTCCCTTCGACATGGAAGACGCCGAGGATGCCCTGGAATGAACGACATCAAGATAGATATTATAAAATCCGGTAGCTCCGGCAACCTATATGTTATCTCCACCAAGCAGGGCGATGCTCTGCTGGTGGAGGCCGGGGATACGATAGGGGCTGAATACGGCGACTATGACGGCTGCATACTCTCTCATGAACACAAAGACCACGCCAAATATGTTAGGGAGTTTCTCCAGCGGGGGATACCTTGTTTCATGACGGAAGGCACGGCCGAAGCTATTGGCTATACCCATTACTGGCTGAACACAGTGAAGTATAAGGAGAAGGTTAAGATAGGCAACTTCATTGTGAGCCCCTTTGAGGTTTCTCATGACGCTCGGGAGCCCGCTGGTTTTCTTATCGACATCAACAACAATCGTATTCTCTACGCCTCTGATACCAGCCATATTAAGTACAAGTTCTCGGGGCTTAACTATATTATGCTGGAGACTAACTACGATAAGGAAACACTGAAGGAAAACTACGCCGAGGGGCTGATAGATGAGGAGCATAAAAAAAGAGTGATACGCTCCCACATGAGCCTTGATGTTGCCAAGAAATTTCTGGAGAGGAACGACTTAAGTGAGCTGAAAGAAATATACCTGCTTCACCTGTCGAAGCACAACAGCAACCAGGAGAAGATTGTCCAAGAAGTGCAGGGGCTGACAGGAGTGCCTGTATATCACACGATTAAGGAGGAAAACCATGAAAATTAAAAAAGATTGTCAGGAAATAGGCCACAAGAAAA
>PWGE01000044.1 GCA_003554345.1 Candidatus Sumerlaeota bacterium
ACTTCGTATGACGGGTCAGAATATGGGTCAGTCTGGAGTTTTCTCTTTCTAAATAATTTTCCAGGTCTTTAAGCGCGTAATTTTGCAATTCTTTAACGCAACCTAATGGAAGAGAGGTGCGCTCCACCATATCATGTGCAATCTGAAAACTTTTTTGCTCTATATCCTGTACAGGAACCACATCGTCCACGATATTGAGATGATAGGCCTCTTCTGCAGTGAGAATATCCGGGGATATTATAATATTGCGGCTTAAATGGGGGCCTATAAGATGCTTTAAAAAATAGAGGGTGCCGCCTTTGGGTATTAAGCCCAGAGAATGGTATGTTTTGTGCAATGCCCACTTTTCAGAAACAATCCGATAATCACATGCCAGACTGAGGTTAAAAAAGAGGGGTATGGTAGGTTCTTTACAGACACTGATAAAATACCTGTCAGACTTCACAATTTCCAGGATAAGCTGGTCCAGTGCGCGATATATCCATAGGGCATCATCCAGGATCGAAGAGGAGTGAAGGAGAGTTTTATAGAACCTGTAATATTCTTCCTTTTGGTGAGAGGGTGTATTACAGAAGAAAAGAACAATTTCTACGGCTTTGCTATGCGAAATAGTTTGAAGATACGACAGTAATTCGTCCCGTGCCTGAAACATGGTAGAATGAAGGAGTTTTTCTCCATAAAGATAGAGGGACAGCACTCCTTTGTTATCAAGTGAGGTTCTAAAATAGGTACCGTTATATGTCAGATCAGCTGGATTCATTTCTTATTCTCCTTTGCTGGTGTTGGAATAGGGATACGAAAAAGCAGGGAATACATAACAGGGACTATAAACAGGGTCAATAAAGCGGCGAAAGCCAGTCCAAACATGATGGTGACAGCCATGTTAACAAAAAGTACATCCCCAATAAGGGGTAGCATTCCCAGGATAGTGGTAAAAGATGCCATAGTTACAGGTCTTAAGCGCGATTGTGCTGATTTTATAATGGCCTGGTAAGGAAGGGGGGAATGCTTTAATTCATAATCGATGCTGTCTATAAGAACTATGCCGTTTTTAATGAGCATACCTGAGAGACTGACCATTCCCACCAGAGCCATGAACCCGAATTCAGAATCAGTTATGAGCAGACCTATGGTCACCCCTATGGTAGCAAAAGGGATGAGCAAGAATATTATGATAAACTTACGAAAAGAGTTAAAAAGAGCAAGGGTAATGAGTGCCATCAAAAGTAAAGATACCGGTACAAACTGGATGATTGACCGGGTACTTTCCTGCTGTAATTCATAATCACCAGCCCATTCCAGAGAATAACCGGCAGGGAGCGAAATTCCTTCAAAAGCTGGAATCAGTTCCTCTGTCAGATCAATAGACCCTATCCCCACAGGATCACATTGTACTGTTATGGCACGTTGGCGGTTGTGTCGATGAATTGCAGGGTCTTCCCACGTTAACCGGGAATGATGAAGAACCTGGGAAAGAGGTACACTTTCTTTTCCTTCTCCCCAAACCGGAATACCGGCAATATTATCCCTGGCATGTCGGTCTTCTTCGCTCATTTGCCAGATAATGGGGATAAGATCGTTATCCTCACGATAGTAATCAACGGGTATGCCTTCGGCGGATGTTCTCAGGGCGGCGCTGATATGAGGCCGGCCAACAAGGGTACGGCGGGCATGAAAATCAGAAATGGCTGTTTCCCAGACCGGTACCCGCTGGCGCCAGTTATCCCGCACATCCTTTGTATGGGGATGCTCTCTCATTATATGCTTGCCCTGTTCAGCCAGTTTACGAAGCTGCTGAGGATCATCACCGGTAATTCTGGCTTCCACTTTAAAGGGAGTGTTGGGTCCCATCACAAGGCGCCTTATTCGTGGTTCACTCTCTATGAATTGATTTGCCAGATAATGCTGGAGATCGGGAAGAAGTGCTTCCAGATCTTCAAGGGTGGGTGTTTGAATAATGACCTGACCGAACGCCGGATTGGGTAATTCGGGTTCAAGGGGCAGGTAATAGCGGGGAGGTGAAGTTCCTATTGCCGAGGTATAACTCTTTACTTCTGTTTGGTGAGAAAGGTAGTCTTCCAGCTTACTGATATCATCTGAAAGCTCCTCGATTTTTGCCCCTTCTTCCAGCCAGAAGTCAACAAGGAGCATTGTTTTATCGGAATCAGGGAAAAATGATGTCCGTATAAAGCGAAAACCGAAGATTGATGCCAGTAAAAGAATGAGGACAGCTCCAATGGTGATATAGCGATTGTGGAGGGTTTTGTGCAGGAGAAAAGTATATATTTCATAGGCCTTACCGGAGTGCGGAGCATTATTTTTTCTTTTTCGGGGAATACGTAAAAAGTAAGAGGCAAAAACAGGAGTTTGGGTCATTGCCAAAAGCCAGCTGATTAAAAGAGCGGCTAAAACTACCTGGAAAAGGCTCTGGGTGTATTCACCGGTATCGGTAGGTGATAAATAGATGGGTAAAAATGCAAAAATGGCTATAAAGGTAGCACCCAAAAGGGGCATTGCTGTATTAACGGCAGGTTTGAGCATTGCTAAACGGTGTTTTACTCCCTGTTGTAACTGTACCAGGATACCATCAGTGACGACAATTGAATTATCTACCAGCATTCCCATGGTCACGATCAGAGCGCCCAGCGAGGTTCGTTGAAGGTCAATACCCCAGATCAACATGACAATGAAGGTGCCCAGGATAGAGAGAAGCAGACCGCTTCCAATCAGCAGCCCGCTGCGCAGTCCCATCGTTAACAGAAGTACTGCAATGACAATAGAAACAGATTGGACAAGGTTTATAATGAAGGTCTGAATAGAGCTTTCTACTACTTCTCCCTGATGATAGACCTCTGCCAGTTCAAGTTGAGGTGGCATCAGTGCCAGGTTTTCCTGCATGGTGTCATCCAGACGTCGTGCCATTTGAATGACATTGGCACCGCTTTCAGCCGAGACCAGCACTCCTACTGCCTCTTTCCCCTGGAAGCGCATTTTTTCTTGATAGGGCTCCTGGTAGCGACGCTCGACGGTGAGGATGTCCTTCAACTCAATCATTTCTTCGTCAAGCGGGGAATATATCAACAATTTTTCGATATCTTCTACTGCCTGAAAGACACCGGTAGGCTGAATACTCATCCTGCTCCTGCTCATTTCCCACCTGCCGGAATCGACAATCATGTTTTGCTGATGAAGAAGTTGTCTGAGTTGATCAGGATGAATGCCCAATGAGGAAAGTTTGCTCTGATTCACCTCCAGCACAATATTCTCTTCCCGGGTTCCAAATAATTCAACTTGAGATACGCCTTCAACCAGCAAAATCTCTTTTTCCAGTTGCCTGGCATACTCTTTAAGTTCCCGGGGTGTGAAGTCTTCACCATATAGAGCGTAAAATTGCCCGTAAACATCCCCGAAGTCATCTTCCACCATGGAGGGTCCGGCTCCCGAAGGAAGCGAGCGCTGGACATCATTCACATGCCGGCGGAGAATATCCCAGGTTTGTTCCACCTCATCTTTTCGGACATGTTCTTTTAAATCGACAAAAATATAGGAGATATTTCTGCGGGAGATAGAGCGGATATCATCTAATTCCAGTGTTTTCTGTACGGCTTCTTCCAGGGGATCGG
>PWGE01000069.1 GCA_003554345.1 Candidatus Sumerlaeota bacterium
CAAACAATATCAGGCAAAAACAGAACTTAAGGAAGGTGTTGTTTGCGGTACAGCTTCTATCAACAATATTCCTATAAACACAGCCATCATGGATTTCCATTTTATCGGGGGAAGTATGGGTTCAGTCATTGGCGAAAAAGTTTCCCGCACCTTTGAAAGAGCACTGGAGAATTCCCTTCCCACCATTATTTTTGTAGCTTCAGGCGGAGCAAGGATGCAGGAAGGAATTCTCTCACTTATGCAAATGTCCAAGACATGCGCAGTACTTTCGCGCATGGAAGAGACTTCCATACCCTATATCACCGTGCTCACTGATCCTTCTATGGCGGGAGTTATGGCCAGTTTTGGCTCTCTGGGTGACATTACCATCGCTGAACCTCAATCTCTGGTGGGTTTTGCCGGACCCCGAGTCATAAAACAAACTATCAATCAAATACTGCCAAAGGGTTTTCAGAGGTCAGAATTTCTCCAGGAACATGGGTTTGTAGACATGGTAATAAACAGGAAAATGATGAGACAGACCCTGGCTAAATTACTGAAAATCCTGTCAAATAAGCCTAAAAAACTTGATTTTTCAAACTGAACATTTATTCTACCTTAGATATTAAATAAGCAGGAGACTATGATATGGCAAATGTATTGTTCGAAAACGTTACAAAAATATATGATGATGAGGTACTTGCTGTTGATGACTTCAATCTTGAGATCAAGGACAGAGAGTTTGTTGTTCTGGTAGGTCCTTCTGGTTGTGGTAAATCCACCACTTTACGTATGGTTGCCGGTCTTGAAGAAATCACCAGTGGCAAAATACATATCGGGCAAGAACTTGCGAACAATGTGCCCCCTAAAGATCGTGATATTGCCATGGTTTTTCAGAATTATGCCCTTTATCCTCACATGTCTGTTTATGATAATATGGCATTTGGCCTGAAACTTCGTAAGATGCCCAAGAGTGAAATACGGGAAAGAGTGGATAAAGCTGCCAATCTTTTGGGAATCAATGAGCTGCTTCATCGTAAACCGAAAGCTCTTTCCGGTGGCCAGCGACAACGCGTTGCTGTAGGAAGAGCAATCGTGCGTAACCCTAAGGTTTTTCTATTTGATGAACCCCTTTCTAACCTGGATGCCAAACTACGTGTACAGATGCGTGCAGAAATTTCCAAGCTTCATAACCGATTACAAACAACGATGCTTTACGTAACTCATGATCAGATTGAAGCAATGACCATGGGAGAACGCATTGTTGTTATGAAAGACGGACTGGTCCAGCAAGTAGCTGATCCTTTAACACTATATGACCAGCCTGCCAATAAATTTGTTGGCGGCTTCATTGGTAACCCGCCTATGAATTTCATGAAAGGTACCATTCAGGATAAAGGGGAGGGTTTATGCTTTGTCAAAGAACCCCATGTTCTGAAGTTAACACCGGAAGTAGCCAAAAAAATGGAACCTTATAAAGATAAGACTGTGTGGATGGGAATTCGCCCGGAAGCAATTTTTGGAAAAGAAAATATTGACCGCTTGAAGAATCCCGAGCCCGTTCAGACAAAGATTGAGCTTATTGAGCCAATGGGTTCTGAAATCTACCTCTACCTCAATACCGGTGAAGATACCCTCGTGGCACGTGTAGAAGCGAACGTACGAGCTGAAATAGATGAAGAAAAAGAAATGTACTTCAATATGGATAAAATTCACTTTTTTGATGTGGAAACAGAAGAAGCCATCGTTTGACATCATGATTAACTGGTTTATAATACCTGCTCAATTATTTTTTGAACAGAGGTGTAAATATGCCCAATAATGCTTCAGCTGCCAAAAGAATGAGACAGAACATCAAACGAAGAGAGCGAAACCGTAGATGGCGCTCTCGTCTCAGAACCGTTGAATCTAACTTTCGTAAAAGTCTGGAACAGAATACAGATATACAGAAAAGTGAAGCTTTGCTTAAAGAAGCATGTTCTCTTTTCGAAAAAGCTGTTAATAAAAAGATCATTCATAAGAATAAGGCTGCCCGAAAATGTTCCGCTCTCCAGCGTCAATTGAATGCAAAAAAAGCCCCGGCTTCAGAAGAATCTCCGGAAACTTCTGTCTCTGAATAGTTGATAATTATCCTGGAGGCTATTATTCAGATATAAAGCACCATTTTTCACAATGGTGCTTTTTTTATGCCCTGATAATATCTTTTATAGTAGCACAATAAAAATCGGGGGAGAAATACAAATATGAAGATTATCCATCTTGCGGATGATTTTCCTGCCCCTTCTCCTTTTCTTTTTCCATTACACAAGCACAAACAATCCCTGTTTTCTTATATTAACCTTCTTCTTATCGTACTGTTTATTACAGAAATTCTGCCCGGAGAGTTTTTAAGGTCATGAAGTGGTATCAAATTATTGTACCTTACCTCACCTCCCCGGAAGCTCAAAACAAGCTCATTCATGATTTATTTCAAATCACAGGAAGTGGCTATGAGGAAGATTCGGAAAACAGGCAACTGATTCTGTACTGTCTCATGGAACAGCTGCCAGATGTTCGAAATATTCTCGATCACTACCAGCTTTTTTGTTCTCAACCTGTTTCTGTAAACCCTTTAGAAGACACCGACTGGGAAAATAACTGGAAAAAGTACATTCAACCTGTGCAAGCGGGAGATTTTTACGTGCATCCCCCCTGGCATCAACCAGAATCCGGAAAAACAAGTATCAACATAAACCCCTCTACTGCCTTTGGTACGGGTTCTCATGCCACCACCCGGCTTGCCTTACAGACCCTTACTCAAATAACATCTACTGATCAAAAGTGCTTTCTGGATATAGGCACAGGTAGCGGAATACTCACTTTTGCGGCCGTTTTAAAGGGTTTTTCAACAGCCTGGGCAATTGATATTGACCATTTTATCTACGACAATTTTCACGAAAATATAAAAGCCAATGGACTGGACAGAAAAAATATCAATCTTTATATCGGCAAACTTGTCCATCTTTCTCTTCCTTTCTCCTTTCACTATACGATTATCAACATGTTGCCCCAGAATTTTCAACCGATTAAGGAAGAGGTCTTCAGATTTATAGCTCCCGGAGGAACGCTTTTCTATTGTGGTTTTTTAAAAGAAGACCAGGAGGAAATCATAGAGTCACTTTATCGGGAGGATTTTACCCTGGAAATCGGTCCTTCCCTCGGGGAATGGGGCTCCCTTTTTATGACAAGAATTAACAGGGGAAGATAAATACTACCTGTCGGGGTCGAAACGAAAGCGCACTCTGACGTCAAGAGGGGCATCATAATAGGCAGGAAGTTCAGGAACCTGTCCCACCTCCCGGATGGTTCGTTCTGCAAGCCTGTCAAACTCACGCCAGTCACTGGATTCCTGGATTCTAATATAAGAAAGTGATCCATCGCGATGAACCCGTAAAGAGACCACGCCTTCTACGGGGGCAGACGGTTCTGAAAGATTCCATAACTCATCCCATTTATCCTGAAAAAGCCTGTTCAGAAGAGAGGTGTAATGATCTCCCTGATGCTCAGAATCAAGATCGACCACATCTTCCTCAGCTACCGCCGGTTGGTCCTCCTCAACAGAAGGGGGTGAAAAATCCGGTGCA
>PWGE01000424.1 GCA_003554345.1 Candidatus Sumerlaeota bacterium
CCATCCTGGGGAAGTCGACGTTCCGCAATATCCATACCAGCCATTATTTTCACCCGGGTAATAATAGCTGACTGAAACTTGGTAATTGTCTGGGGAATGTTTGCCGGATAAAGGAGTCCATCAATGCGATAGCGAATGCGTAATTCATCTTCAAAAGGTTCAATATGCACATCTGTCGCCCGGTCAGCGATTGCTTCAGAAATAATCTGGTTTACAAACTTGATAATTGTAGGTTCCTGAACTATTTCATCGATATTATCAGCATGTCCAACCTCAACAAATTCCAGGGAAGCATCCTCTTCTCTTGAGCCTCTTTTTTCCTTTTCCTCAGTCTCTTTTTCCATGATATTTTCCAGGGTATCAGCACCAATACCATAGCTTTTCTTAAGGGTTTTCTCAATATCACCGGGGACAGCCAGCACAAACTGGATAGGTCTTTTTAATGCCAGCTCAAGCTCCTCATAAATATGCAGACTTAACGGATCACTCATAGCAAGCACCAGAGTTTCATCCTTTTTCTGGATAGGAACCACTTTATAATGCAAGGCCACCTTGGCCGGCACACTTCTGACAGCCTCCGGCTCAATAGAAACTTCCCTTAAATTTACAAAATCCATTCCCATCTGTTCTGCCAGAGCCTCAAACAGGTCGGCTTCTGTAATATAATTAAGATTAAGCAGCGTTTTTCCCAGAAGTTCATTAGTAGCCATTTGTTCATGCAAAGCATGTTCCAGTTGATCGGAAGTAATTTTCCCTTTTGATAGTAATATCTGACCTAAAAGTTTACTCTTTTTCTTTCCCATCAATGTTCCCCGATTAAATTATCCCTATACGGCATATATCTATTATAACAAATCACTTCTGATAATACACATATCTTCGCCTTATATTGCATATTAACTCCTGGGAAAACGAAGTTTTCTACTTATCCGGGCAAGAGCCGGAGTAGTATTATCCAGCATTTCCTCTGTAATGGAATACATGGCAAATTTTCTTTCAGGATTATTGGTACTCGGTATTTCTGTTTTTTTCAAGGGTCCTTCCTGGTGGCTATACTCCCGTTTCCCCTGTTGATTCCTCTGAATTCTGCTTTTAACCTCCTTATGAATACGCTGGGAGTATTCATCGGATTCCTGAACCCACTCAGTGAGCATTTCCTCTGAATATTCAGTACTGATGAGCATGAAAATCTTCATCTGTTCCGAAGCTTCATTAATTCCGTAGTTTAACTGAATACTATCGTTATGTTCTAGCACCGACACATCGCCCAGAATCTCTCGGATGCTATCTCTCCCGAAGCGTTTATTAAAGAAATTTATTAACGCTCCTTTGGCATGAGAAAAAATAACAGGAGAAAAACTAATACTTTTTCGAAGGCTGTCGATAACCTCATGAGGCGTCTCATCATCATCATTGGCTATACCATAGCTCATATTCAAAATAGGCCCACCATCTTTTACTATTTTGATAAAATCAGAATAGTCCAGATTCAAAGTTCCGCCGATATAAATAGTTTCCATAAAAACCATCATCAGTTTAACCAGATCCTTGTTCACCTTCTCAAAGGTATCCGTGAAGGTATCCTCTATTTCCCGGTCTCCACGCTGTCGATAACCGACATATTTTTCATTGCTGAGGAGAAAAATACCCCCATTTTCCCTGAGCAAATCACTGGTGTTTTTTATACAATCATTCGAGATAATACGCTGACTGCGGACAGTGGCAAAGGGATAAATATAGCAAACCACCACCAATCGGTGCGGTTTTTCCTGGCTCACAAGGGTTTTGCATATTTCAGGTGTGGCACCGGTACCGGTTCCTCCACCCAAACCGGCAAAAATATAAATAAATTCAAAGTTATCCAGCCGTTTTTTTATGATTTCCTCGCTTTCTCTTGCAGATTCGGCCCCTTTACCGGGATCAGCCCCTGCACCAAGCCCACCGCAAACCTCTTCTCCTATACAAAGGGTATCCACACCCTTTAATCTTTTCAAATCCTGGGCATCGGTATTAATGGCCAGAAAATCAATATTCTGAAAGAATGATTGAGGTTTCGCCATTTTATGCGAAGCAAACGACTCATAAAGATCGCTTACAATATTACCTCCGGCGCCGCCAACGCCGATAAGACAGGTACGTAAAATATGCTGGCGGGGTTCCTCTTCAGGAATCAGACAAGCCATGGTAAATCCCTCCGCTATATTAGATTTTTTAGATATCCCAGCAATGAGTATTTACGGGGATATAATGAGTGTTCTTTTTTATCGTTCAGGAAATTTAATCCGGCAAGCAACGTTAACTTTTCCAGCGAATTATGTTGCATATCATCTTTAATATCTGCGGCAACATTCAACTTTTCCACCAGTTGTTCTACACTTAAAGTATGGACCGGCAACGAAAAAATATCCTTCACCAATTCATTCATACGTGGCAATTGCCCCAATCCTCCACTCAAATAAATGCTTGATATAGGCACATTTTTCTTCTCTGAATATGATCTCAGGGATTGAGCGAGGTAAATGAAAATATCTTCCAGTTTTGCCTGAATAATCTCGGTCAACAGTTTACGGGTAACCTTTATTTCTTTATTAAGAGCATTCTTTTCCTGAAAAATAATATCATCAAGTCCGGTCGTCCCCTTGATGTAAGCCGATCCTTCCTCAACCTTAATTTCATCGGCTTTTGCATAAGGAATTCCTTCAAAGTAATTTACTATATCCTTATTAACATCTTCCCCTGCCCACCGATATGACCAGTATTCTGCCAGAACACCGGGAGACAGAGACAGTACTTCTGTGGAGCTATGTCCGACATGAAACGCCAGGCTGGGTTTATGAGAAAGGACATATTCATGCAATAACTTCCCCAGGATAAAGGGTTGAGAAAGAAAATAGACATCACAATTACCAAGGATGTTTTCAAATACAGAATAATAGTCCATATAATAACTCTGATTAAGGAGAGTATACAAAATATTGGTCTCCAGAAGGTTGGCAGTTTTATTAAGAGGTGCTTCTTCATATTCTTCTTTCGAGCGACCTACCAGGTAACGATTTATATATTGATGACAAATTTTCTCCGAATATTTATCGTAGGTTATTTCCTTCAATGCTGTCCGCACCGCTTTTGTTATATGATAGGGTCTGATTTTACAATTGGGTCCACCCATTTCAATAGTAGCATCCGTTATCCCGCGGGTAAAAGCTCTACCAGGAAGAATCACGACAACAGATCTGATAGAAGCCGTTTCTTTATCACTAAATCCTTCCAGCACACCCCCATCTACAGAAAGGAGGGCATCACAAATCCTTTCAAAACGCCCTGGATTTTGTATCTTACCCGCCTTTACCACCTTTTTCGTTTCTTCCTTAAAGGGAGCACTTTCCTTATATCGAATCAACTTAATGCCTTCCGGCGTGCGGCGATAGACTCCTACACGCAGTCTATAACTACCCGCATCTATGAGAATACCTGCTGTACCCTTCATTCGTTTTCACCTCTGATCAAAATATTTTGGCCATCGAGTTCTTCAAGATTATGGGCGTACTGTCTTAAAACAGCCACCACTTCTTCAAGGGTCTGAGCA
>PWGE01000228.1 GCA_003554345.1 Candidatus Sumerlaeota bacterium
CGGATACGGGTGATTAAACCTCGCATAGGCGGCGGATTTGGGGCCAAGCAGGAAGTTTTCCTGGAATATATTCCTGCTTATATAAGTCTTCTTACCGGGCGACCGGCACGCCTTTCTCTCAGCCGGGAAGAGGAATTTGAAAGCTCCCGTACCCGTCATCCCCAGCAAATTAAAATGAAAGCCGGCTTTGATGAGGAAGGAAAGGTGCACAGCATTTTTATGGACGTTCTGAGTAATACGGGAGCTTACGGCTCCCATGCTCTTACCGTTATGTCCAATTGCGGAAGCAAGACCCTGCCGCTGTATACATTTAAGAATTTGCGTTTTCGGGGCAGAACGGTATATACCAATTTACCCGTAGCAGGTGCCTACCGGGGATATGGGGCCACGCAGGCATCTTTTGCACTGGAATCATGCATGGATGAAATTGCCGATACCCTTGACATGGATCCCATTGAACTGCGCCGCAAAAATCACATTCGATCCGGGGACACTTCACCCATTTTTGCCGCCCTGGGTGAAGGAAAAGAAGGCGTACCCCAGACCGTGGAGAGTTGCGGTATCGAAGAATGTATCAATACCGGTATGCGGGAAATTCAATGGGCAAAAAAAAGAGCCGAAAAAACAGAAAGAGATACTAAACGCTATAAATACGGCGTGGGAATGTCCCTTTTAATGCAGGGCTCTTCAATCCCCCAGATTGATATGGGTTCTGCCTATCTCAAGATCAACGATGACGGTTCTTTCAATCTGCAGATGGGAGCAACCGACCTGGGCACGGGAAGTGACACGGTACTGGCTCAAATAGCTGCGGAAACCCTGGGTTGTTCTCTGGACAGAATACATGTTTACTCTTCTGATACCGATATGACCCCTTTTGATGTGGGTGCTTACGCTTCCAGTACCACCTACCTGTCGGGTCAGGCTGTTTATAAGGCTGCATGGGACATAAGAACGCAGATTACTGAAGTGGTAAAAAAAATGACCCGCGAAGAAGGGGCTGAGGAAAACTTTACCTTTCAGGATAATCAGGTTGTCACTCCTGCCGGTAAAAAAATATCCCTGGAAGATATCGCTCTCTATACTCTCTATGCCAAAGATCAATTTCAAATCAGTGCCAATGCCTCCCATATTACCCACAAATCCCCCCCTCCTTTTGCGGCTCATTTCGCCGAATTACAAGTTGACACACTGACCGGGAAGGTGAATATACTGAAATATGTTGCTGCTGTTGATTGCGGCGTTGCTATAAATCCGGCACTGGCGGAAGGACAAACAGAAGGAGCCATCGTTAATGGACTCAGCTTTGCCTTGACCGAGCGATACATTTTTAATAATAAAGGAAAAATGCTCAACAATACACTGGATTCTTACAAAATTTTTAATGCCTGTGACATTCCTGATATCAAGGTGTTTCTCATACCCACTTATGAAGAATCAGGACCCTATGGAGCAAAGAGCGTTTCTGAAATATCCATTAATGGCCCCATTCCTTCCATAGCCAATGCCCTTTATCACGCGCTGGGCATACGTTTTAGACATGCCCCCTTTACATGTGATAAAATATATAATGCCATGAAACGTTATAAAATATAAGAGATAACAATAAAAAAGGGTTGAAATTATGTTAAAAATAACACTCATCATTTTCTTTCTCTTTGTCGCCTTCAACATGCCGGGTGACAGGATAACTCTCAAGAATCAAAATGTCATCGAAGGAATGATTGAGTCAGAAGACGATGAAAGAGTGGTTATCAGGACAGCCACCGGAGAAATGAGTATTCGGCGTGATAATATTGAAACAGTGGACAAACAATCACTGGATGTCAGCTACCAGCACCTTGCAGACCAGCATTTTGACCGGAGGCAATACCGGCAGGCAGCTACTTACTATGAAAATGCCCACAATCATAATCCCGATAATATGGAAGTAAAAGAACGGCTTGAAGAAACCCGGGAAATCCTGGATCAGGAAGACACCCGGGAATTTATGCGATTGCAGGAAGAAATTGATCAGAAACTGGAAAAGCTTGATACGTACCAGGACAGGGAAGATTTTCAAAGCCTCATCCAGCACCTGGAAGAGTTAAGAGAAAATCCTCAAACACCCGAACCTCTTGTTCATAGTATCGAAGAAACCTTGCCCGAAGTGTACCTTTCATTTGCCGATTTCCTGATGGACCGTATGAACAAGAGATTTGCCAT
Source organism: Candidatus Sumerlaeota bacterium (assembly GCA_003554345.1). Classification (GTDB taxonomy): domain Bacteria; phylum Sumerlaeota; class T1SED10-198M; order T1SED10-198M; family T1SED10-198M; genus T1SED10-198M. The sequence continues at coordinate 2,206 of PWGE01000228.1, forward strand.
CGATCAACTGGAAAAAGCACTGGAAATGCAACCTGACCGACAGGATGTGAGAAGGCAATTAGCTGATCTGTACGCCACGGAATCAGCACTCAGATCAAAGGCTCTTCCTCTTTATAAAGACCTGTATGACCAAACTGAAGACCCTGAAATTCTGCAACAGATTGTCTCACTATCAGAACGTCTTAATCAGTTGCTGGACAATTTTCGATACGTCAGGGCTTACCATGAACTGGATCCAGAAGACTCTCTCGCCGAAAGAACGTACAGAACCAGTCTCCAGAGAAGTCTGGAAGACTTTCAGCGCCGTAATAATTATGAAGGCATGAAGAGGGTGTACCAGGAAATGGAGAGTATAGGCAAAGAAGTTGAACAGGAAACCTATACAAAACTTGATTTCCAGATAAAATCCAGGGATGCCGGCAGTGAAGATACAGAGGCTATCATTGAAGCATCCCGGTTTGCCCGTGAAAATGACCTGATCAGGGATGGCTTTTCATTTATTGGGAGACATTTTTTCAGGAACCAGGATAATGAGGAACTGCGTGATGAATATTATACTTACAGTGAAGTAATGCTTGATAATGCTCAACAGGCCTTAAGAAGAGGAAACTACAATGATGCCATTCGCATTGTTGATATAATACGCCAGAATTTCCCTGATTTTGAAGCAAGAGACGAATTGGCTTCCCTTCTGCACGAAGCAGAACTCGCTAAAGAGCGCCAGGAAGAAGCTATTCGGGACAGAGCAATGCGTCTGGCACAAAGGGGAGACGATTACTACCGGCGAGGTCTTTCTTACATCCAGCAAATGCGCCGAAGGGATTATGAAGACAGCTATTTTGATAATCCCTATCGAGAAGGTTTAAAATGGATGCAAAGAGCTCATGATATGTATCAACAGGCCATAGAACTTGATCCTGAATTAGCCCGCCCGGAATATGCCGATCTGCGAACAAAGATTGCCGATACCCGACAAAAACTAGGGGAACTGGAAAATATGAGAAGGCATCTGCAGTTTTACAGAATTCAATCGCGGGATCACACCGAACCATATTACGATGATTATTATGACAATGACTATGATGATGAACTTGACTATTATTGAGAGCAAGTAAGATAGATTGGTGGAGTTCAGGACTGGTTTTCAGAGAAAACGCTTGATAAGACCTAGCACACCCTGTTTCCAGGCAACACGGTGTGTTATTCCTTCCTGACCGGCCACTTCTTCCTTATGATCCAGATACCACCGATAAGCCCGGATAAGTGCCTGGGCATTGCTGAATCGAGGTTTCCATCCCAGTTTTTTCTCCGCTTTCTCCACCGACACATACGAGTCCTTGTGTGCTGTACCATACACCCACTTATAAAGAGGC
>PWGE01000075.1 GCA_003554345.1 Candidatus Sumerlaeota bacterium
CACGGCATCTGCAATAACATGCTGAGAAGTGTCAGATCCTTTATTGCTCAACTCAACACTACCGGTTTCCGGATTACTCCCTTCTTCAAAATAGAAGGTTCCCACGTATACCCAGTTGATCCCGTCTTTTTGCTGGTTTTGAACCCATTCGGTGGAACCACCAGCATGATTGACAGTAAACGTGGCATCTTCTGCACGATTGGGGCTGGCTGTATACCACAGGTGAACACCATAATATCCATCCTCGGGAATTTCAGGAGTAAAGGACGCCACAGCGGTCTCTGTAGTTGATACATGCGCATATTCGTAATCATCCCCCCAGTATTTGGGCGCACTGGTACTGCTTATCCACTCTCCTGTTGTGGAATATCCCGGCCCTCCATTTTCAACGATCACCTTATTGGTATTGATATCCCTTTCCCGTACAGGATACACCCGCGCGCCTGCATTCCACAGGTACTGATTTAAATAATAAGCAGCAATTTCAGCGGTATGTAAATCCTCTACCAGGTTATGAGTAAGTCCCCGCTGGGTACTCCACCTGCCACCGCTCACTCTCCATCCATGTCCGGAAGAGATGAAAATAGATTTGCCGGCTAATCCCCGTGAGGGAGTCGGCCTGGAAACTGACCCGGGAGGGTGGCTCCTTGTACCAAAGCCGGCATCTTTTGTATCTGGTTCAAATGGTTTAGCAGGCACCGGCTCCTCAGGAATAAATTTGTCAAGAGTTTTCCATCTTCTATCCTCTTCATATCGAGCCTGCACACCAATCACATCATATTCAAACTGAAGCATAGTTTTATTTATCTGGTCAAAAATCAATGCCAGGCCCACCTCATCCAGAATGGTTTTTTCCGGAAATACCAGGTAGATATACACTTCACTGTCACTCACCTCTACCTTTTCCAGACCGGTTCCCCTGGGAAAAGCCGTCTGATAGCCCTCGGGTGGATGAATAAGGTGATGTATGAGATTTTCTTCACGGAGGTCACGAGTCATCCTCAAATCATCAGTCGATCTTATTTCCAGATCAAATGAATCCTGTCCAGGATAGAACAACCGGGCCTCTTCCCCGTTAGCGAATACCATGGATATAGCACAAAGCATAGTCCAAACAAAAGTTATACGCAGATATTTCACAAAAAGCCTCCTGTTTTTTTATCTGTAACAACCAATATTATAATAAAATCAGATTCTTTTGCATGGTTATTTGTAAACCTTCAACACTTTTTACAAATAACTGGCAAAAGATATTATAGAAAAGCCCGGAAAGCGTCAACCTGTTTATATCTCATAAAAGAAATACAGTCTACAGGAAAAGCATTTGGGCGTGAAATATTGAGTAAACACTATAAGAGTTAAAATATTTTACCGGGAAAGCGAGAAAAACAATAAGTAGTTCCCGACAACCAATCACACCCAATAAAAAAACCCCGAAGCAGCATATGCTTCGGGGTGTTATACATCAGGTGGCGTCCCCAAGGGGATTCGAACCCCTGTTGCCGGCGTGAAAGGCCGGTGTCCTAACCCCTAGACGATGGGGACGCTTATTTCTCTGAGCGTGGAAGGACTCGAACCTTCGACCGACGGCTTAAAAGGCCGTTGCTCTACCAGCTGAGCTACACGCCCTCACAAATTTCGGAAGGATATTATAGCATAATCAGCACTTCTGTCAACTTTCAATGCAGAATAACACCAGCTTGTTTTTTTGCAGAAAAAAGATTATTTGCTTATCTTAAAGACTTTTATCATAGATATTACCGATTAGCGGTTCATGTGTAAAAACACCAAAATACTTCCTCTCACATGACATCCCTATCTGGTCAAATTCTCAATAAAAAAAAACTCCGGACAGGAAAATTAGCACCTCTTCATCGTTTATACATCACACAGGCAAGGCTCAAAGAGCAATCACAGGAAGAGGCTTCTCAATGTAATAGTTTTCCAGAACTTTTAACCCCTATTTTACTAAAACAATAACAGGTGAACGAACGGAATGTCACTTTTTATCTTTTTCGCAAAGCAGAAAAATTTTGCTACAATGGTTGACGCAAATAAAGCGATGTTCGCAATTTACATCCTGGAATATAACAGATGAGTCGAATCATTTCCATTGCCAATCAGAAAGGGGGAGTCGGAAAAACCACCACTTCCATCAATTTAGCCGCCTGTCTGGCCGCTTCAGGCAAGAAAGTCTTACTGGCAGACCTGGATCCACAGGGAAATGCCACCAGTGGAATCGGCTTCAATAAAGACGATCTTTCTCCTAACATTTATGAAATGTTAATACAAAAAGCCGCTCCTGAAGATACCATCCGCCGTCACCCTTTTATCAAAAACCTGCACATCATTCCTTCCAATATCGAACTGGTAGGTGCTCACAATGACCTGCATGATGATCCCCGCAAATATTTCAAACTAAAACATTCCCTTCAAAAACTGCTTGCCAACCATAATTTTGAATACATTCTTATTGACTGTCCACCTTCACTTGGTATCCTGACAGTAAATGCCATGATAGCTTCTGATGATTTACTCATTCCTATTCAGAGTGAATATTATGCCATGGAAGGTGTTTCTCTGATCATTAAAACACTCCAGAAAATTCGCAAAAAAGCCAACACTTCTCTCAATCTTTTTGGTGTGGTTCTCACCATGTACGATATGAGAACCAATCTTTCCAGACAGGTCGAAGAAGAAATTCGCAAACATTTTACCGGACGGGTCTTTAAAACTGTCATTCCCCGCAGTATAAGACTGGGGGAAGCCCCCAGTCATGGTATGCCTATCATTCTGTACGATTTGAGGTCAGCAGGTTCACAGGCCTATATAAAACTAACAGAAGAGGTGCTTGAACGTTATGGCAGAAAATAAAGGGTTAGGAAAAGGACTGGACTCCTTTTTCGATGAAGAGTTTCTTGAAGATTTAGATGAAAAAAAGGATTCTCTTAAGCAAATATCCGTTCCCATAGAAAAACTTGAAGTCAATCCCTATCAGCCACGCCAGGAAATCAAACAGGAAGAACTCAAATCTCTTGCCGAATCCATAAAGCAAGCGGGAATTCTCCAGCCCTTACTGGTCAGAAAAAAGAATAACACCTATCAAATTATAGCTGGCGAGCGTCGATATCAGGCCTCAAAAATAGCGGGTCTCAACAGTTTGCCGGTTCATGTCATCTCCATTCCGGACACCAGGATGCTTGAACTTGCCCTCCTGGAAAACCTTCACAGGCAGGATCTGAATGTTCTTGACCAGGCGCTGGCACTGAAAAAGCTCCTCGAAGAATGCGGTTATACTCATGCCATGATTTCAGAAAAAGTGGTCATGGATCGCTCCAGTGTCACCAATCTTCTGCGGCTCTTGCAACTTCCAGAGGAAGTCCAGGAACTTCTTCGCGAGGGTAAGCTCAGCGGGGGTCACGGCAGGGCTCTACTCCCTCTTAAAACAAAACAGGATATTATGAAAACAGCTCTTCGTATCCTGAAAAATCACTGGTCGGTAAGAAAAACAGAACAGTATGTGCGACAATTATTACAGGGAAAAGAAAAAGTGTCAAGCCAGGAAAAAGACCCTGACTTAAAGGCATGGGAAGAAAAATTCTCTAAAAAGTTCGGCTTAAAAACAACCCTTTCTTTTTCTGGAAAAAAAGGGCATGTTACCCTGCATTTTCGTTCTCTGGATGATTTTGAACGTCTCATTAAATCCATTTTCCCAGAGGATTCATGAAACAAAATCTCCTGATTCCGGTCTTCCTTTTTTCCGGCATTGCCGCCCGTCTTGTTCTCATGCTCTTTGCCTTCCATCCCCAGTTCCTGCAGTTATATTTTTTTGCCTTCAGGGCCTATATAGGAGAAATCCAGGCTTTTAACTCCTCCTACTCCACCGGCTTACAATTCATCATGAATATCTGGTTCACCATACTCGCCCAGATTTCTCCTGATTTCCTGCATCTCTTTGATCTTCTCCCGAAAGATGCTCCTCTTTCTTTTTCCAATATCCCCTTTCCCTTTTATTACTCCTCTCAACTTATTCCTTTCCTCTTTGTAGCCAGTATACCCTTATTCCTTGCTGATATGGGGTGTCTTATTTTGATTGCCCGAGTATTTCGCAATCTCAAGCCTGTTTTATTCTGGCTTTTCAATCCCATCATCATGGTTGGCGCCTATATATTTGGACGTCCGGAAATAATTGTAGCTCTTCTCCTGATTTACAGTTTTTATTCCTATAAAAAAGAAAACTTTTTGCTTTGCTGGATCAGTCTTTTTTTATCTCACCTGCTGTTTCCTCTCCTCCTCCTTTTCACTTTCCCCGTTTTTTTACTCAAACCCCTGACTCCTCTTTTCAGCCAACAGGTCGGGATAATAGCTCTTTGTCTCATTGCTTACTTCTTTTATCCTCATCTTTTCACATCTATCCTCGGAGCAGGACTGGCACTTATTCTATTCTTTTATCTGATAGGATATGAGAAGTTTTCACTGAAAATATCTCCTATCGTCCTCATTATTTTCACCGGCATTCTTTTTTTAATCAATGACCTGTCTTTGTCAGGTCTGTCGCTTTTGTTCCAGCAAATCCAACATTCACAAATCTTTACCTTGCTTATGAATTACCGGTTAGGTGGTGTGAATGTAGAGTTATATGTGGTCGTATTATATCTTGTCTTTGCCTTTCTGTTCATTGTTCAGAAAAGATTTCCAGCCACAAAGGAGTTTCTTATTCCGCTTCTTTTTATTCATACCTGTTTTATGCTCCTCATCATGTTTACCACCACCGAGTACCTCTTAATTGCCCTTCCTATCCTGTATCTTGGCCAATGGAGCAAGTACACCCCCTTGCCTTATCTCCTCCTTATTTCGCTGGCGGGTTTTTTTCTGTTACTCATGCACTGGCAGGGCGAAGTCCTGCTTTATTCTTTCGCCCTTCTATCGCCCAGAGAAATACTGGGAAGTGATTTCCTGACAGGAGATTTACCCTACCAACTGGCATCCCTTGGTAAAACTATGATAAATGGTTGTCTTCTTTTTATTATTCTTCAGGAGTTTTTTCTCCTGAAAAAAGCACATGGTTAAAAACTATGTTTAACAGCCTCTTTAAAAAGGTTTTTTTTGTTTTAATGCTTTCTATCATTTTATTTGCCATCTTTTCCTTTGCATTCATGCGATATCACCTTTTTTATCAATTTCCAGGACATATCACACAAATGCTTTCCATTGAAGTCAGCAAACTACCTGATGAAATGGGAAATCAGAACATTCGGGATCACCTCTCATACAGTCCTTCTTTCATTTTCACTAAAAACATGAAACCGGTATGGGGGGCTGACAATTACTTCCCCATGGTCCCCGCTGACTATTTCCAGGAAGCAGAAAAAGAAGGATATGCCACTCTGAGAACCCCTGCTCATGCCACTACAGGTACCGATTACAGTATTATCTGGCATTCCGGACATGAGCACTATTATATCTTTCAGATTCCGGCTATTTCAAAAGGGCACATGGACCTTTTAATAACCCCGGTTTTTCTTTTCTGGAGTCTTATTTTTCTCATTTTCACAGGGGTCGGATGGTATTTAATATACGACCGTGCTTTTTTCAAGGAAATGGAACAATTCCGGACTTCACTACAATACCTTTCTACCGGCTTATATCATGAAAATCTGCCCCATTTCAAAACCAAAGAATTCCAGACATGCCACAGGGAATTGCAAAATCTGCAGCAACATATCAGCAACCTGGTAGGCAAATACCAATATCAACAAAAAGCAGCTTTTCTTGGGGAAATTAATGCCGAACTCAGCCACCAGGTACGAAACTCTCTTCATGGTATAGAAAGCGCCCTCAGTCTTATTGAAAAGCAGGTAGAAGACACCTCGATACAAAAACTCACCCGAAAAGTTCAGCAGGAAGTGAACAGCTTGCAGTACCAGGCAGAGAACCTTCTCAGTCATATCAGACCTTTTCAGGTCACCAGAAAAGAAGCCAATCTTTCTCAATGGATACAGAATTGGGTCCGAAAACATGCGGACGACCTGCCGGTTTCCCTTCAGCTTCCGCCCCAACCCATCTATCTTGCTTTTGATCAGGAAGGAATGCACCAGGTTTTCATAAATCTGTTCGAAAACTCCCGGCAAGCCTGTTCTTCAGATCTTCAAATGGAAGTAAGTCTCCGGAAATGTTACCAGGGTGCTGTTATAAAAATACTCGACAATGGACCGGGCTTCCCGGAAGAAATACTGAATACACTGGTGCCCCGAACCACCAAAAAGAAAGGGTCAGGTCTGGGCATTTTTATATGTCGCAAGATAGTCGAAGCCCATAATGGTTCCCTGATCCTGCGCAATCGTTTCACTAAAGGTGCTGAAATTCATATTTTTCTGCCTTCGCAAAGCAATAACGAAACTGAAACGGTATGAGCATGGAATTGTCATTCATATGCATTAACTTCCGCTCCTATAAACTGGGAAAAGAACTGTTCAACTCATTATGTCCATTATTAAAAGAAGAGGGAGTGACCTATGAAGCCATCATAATAGATCAGAGTGAAGATGATCAGGAAAGAGAAAAGTTACAGACACTTTCTATTCCCTCTTTGCGAATAGCCTCTCTGCCAAACCATGGCTTTGGTAAGGGTTGTAATTACGGCGCCTCACTGGCCCGGGGACGGTATCTTTGTTTTTTAAATCCCGATTTGATTTTAAAAAAATTTGACTGGGAGTCCACCCTGAATGTGTTGAAAAATAAGGGGCACGATATAATGGCAGGAGCCCGGCTTTATTTGCCCAACGGTTCCCTTCAGGTAAGTACCTGGTGGTTTCCCACCGTCATCACCGAAATCTTGCGCCGGATTGCCAACCGTTTTTCCGAAAAAGGGACTGCCGCCTGGAATTCTTTCCTTCGCTTTCTGTCCCGAAAACCGCGGAAAGTACCATGGATCACCGGAGCCCTTTTCATAATACCCCGTTCCACTTTTTTTAAGCTCGACGGCTTTGATGAATCCTTCTTCCTTTATTTTGAAGATATCGATCTCTGTTACAGGGCTAAAAAGAAAGGAATTCTTCGTTACTGGTTACCTTTTATAGAGGCAACTCACCTGGAAAGTGCTATCACTAAGAAAAATTACCAGCAAAACCGGAATAGATATCGAAACAGCAGAAACCATTACTGGAAAAAGCATTATTCCTCATTTTCCTGCCATTTCCTGCGGATATCAGAAAAATTATCCGATCTTCCCTTTCTGCGTTAGGTAACAAACTCCCTGGCTGCTTTGAGGAGAAATTCCTCTGTAAAGGGTTCATATACCACATGAAACTCCACACCGCCAAATTGATACCATAAAACCAGTTTACCCTGTTTAATCGTCCGTTTTTTCTCCCTGATAACCTTCAAGCGTTCAAGATAGAAAACTTTAAGAATATTCACATTGTAATACAGGGAAAAGCGGGAGGGAGAGGAAGTAAAATACTCCACCATTTCGCGGGCAATATTTTCCAGGCGTTGCCGATCTTTTTTTGCCTGGCGTGGAGAATGACCTTTATGTTTCCAACGCGCTAAATATTGAAGGTCTGATTGTAATTTTGAGAAGCAGGCATAACACAGATCAAGCCTGGTCTCATCATTTTGCAGAAGAACCGGATGTTCGACCTCTCTGAGAGATGTCTCACATTCCCGACAGTTTACACGTGCCGACGAAAATTGATATTCCAGTTTCATAAGCCTATTTCACCGAATATATTCCAATAGTTTTCCCCCTGCCTCTCAGAGTCTGATGGCCATGAAAATGGAATGTTAAGCGCTCCATTCCATGACGCTCCAGCTCTTGCAGCGTGGTATCAGCAAGTAAAATCTCATTACTTTTTGCTTCAGAACTTAAACGTGACGCCACATTCACTGTATCTCCTATCACGGTGTATTCAATATGACTTTGTGAACCAATATTACCCACAATAGCCGAACCCGAACAGATGCCAATACCCACTGAAAATCTGAGCAATCCCTTATCTGCAGCATACTGACAGTAATTTTGCATTTCTTCCCGCATATCACAGGCTGTCAGATAAACCTTTAACCCATGATTTTCGTCCTCAATAGGAGCTCCAAAAAATGCCAGGAGACCATCACCATAAAATTTATCAATACAGCCATCATACTTGAAAATGATATCAAGCATCCTTTTAAAATACTCATTGAGGGAATCAATCAAAACCTGAGGATGAGATTCTTCCGCCAGGCTGGTAAAATCACGGATATCGACGAAAAGAACAGACACCTGTTTACGGACACCCCCCATTTCCATCATCCCCTTTTCCGACATAATCTCAGATACAATCTGGGGCGAAAAGTACCTCTCAAAATTCACTCGTATACGTTCCTCATTCTTAAATCTTTCAAAGAGCCGCCCGTCCTCAATGATAACGGCCGTTTGATTGGCCAGTATCTCAAATATGGTCACATCTTCCTGGGTATAATGATAGGTACGGGTAATATTATCAACGTACATGACGCCAATAACATTTTTCTCAAACGTTATGGGAGAACAAATAGCTGAAATAATATTATGGGACACCACACTTTTCTGGCTTTTAAGTTCATCAAGGTCCAGGATATTATCAATCTTTTTAATATTTCCGGTTCGGGCAACTTCCCGGGCAATACTCATGGAGGGGGCACCTGCAGGAACATCTTCATCTATTTGATAACTGACCTTTATCCTTAACCGGGGGGGAGAGCCTTCATATAACATGATATACCCACGATCGCAATTCATAACCCGCATCGTAATCTTTAGCATCTCTTCAAGCCGCTTTTCCAGATCCATATGAGAAACAATGATGGTTGTACTTCGATATAAAGCCTTGAGGCGGGAATAAGCAACTTTCGCTTCCTGAATAGAAGATTCCAGACGGGAGATAGTTCTGGTATTAACAGTTGTATCACCAAAAGACGTCTCTTTAAGAGTTTTAAGACGCTGGTTCATGTCTTCCAGTTTCCTGTCAATAATATCACTATCCTTCAGAGAAGCAGCTTTTTCCCCTTTTTCATCCGATTTCAAACGAAATATCATGCGGTATTTACTGGCCTGGATCCTGTCTCCCTCCTTCAAAGGGGTTCGGTCGTTAATAATATATTTATTGAGATAGGTCCCATTGCTGCTGTTGCGGTCTTCTACTTCATATCCTTTTTCTGTCCTCAGGATTTGAAAATGATACCCGGAAATACTTTTGTCAGGCAATATTAAATCATTATCCTTTTTTCTGCCCACCTTGAAGAGATCACAGGAAAATTCTATACGTCTTCTAAAAGAACCGCTGGCCGACTGAACAAATAAAAACGGCATGCCGTATGCATCCTTTCTCTACTCATTCTCATTATTTATAATATAACAAAATAAATCATCCTGGTAAGAAAATTGATAGCCAGCGACCTGCCTGCCTTCTTTCTGAACCTCTTCAATAAGGGTAAGGGGAAACATATCATCCCTTATCCGTCCTTCCTGTTCAACCGGGAAATTAAAAATAACCTTATATTCAGGATAGCCGTGAAGATATTCCATCAGAAGGCTGGCATTCCATAATCCCTGCCTGTGAAGCTGCGTAAGTACAAAAGGCTGAAAAACCACCTCTTTTCCAGCCATCAGGAGAACACCACCATCATAACTCACAACCGGATAAGGATACTCATGAATGTCCCTCTCCAGCCTGCGATAGGTGAGTATATCTGAAGCTTCCGGACGTCTTCTCCATTCAAACCTTCTCATGAAACAGAGATTTCCCAAAAAAGCAATTAATAATATATATATGACTGCTTTTCTCCAGCTTCTGGTTTCCCATCCGGCAGCCAGAGATATAACCAGTATCATAGATATATACCATTCCATCAGATAATTCACGGCAGATCCCACCTTGCTGATGGTCAGAACAAATAAAGTCGCAAAGAATGAGAAAAGTACGATAAGCAGTATCCATTCTTTTTCTTTATAATGCTGTTTCAACAGGCAATATAGTCCGAACAACCAGGCAAGAATATAGAAGGTTGAAAACCGATACAAATGACGAAACCACACCATCACATTTGACACAAGAAGTTCGTTCCGATTTCCGATGACAGTATGCCAGAAAAATTCTCCCCCTGTCAACAGCTGAAAAATTACCAGCAAAATAAAACAACCTACAAGCCAGAAAATAAAGGTTTTTTCCCAGCGGCGGTTACCGGTAAGTATTCCCCCCAGAAAAATGGCGGCAGGTAAAGGCAAAAGGGTCTGTCGGGTATACACTGCCAGTATCAAAAAAAGGGCGCTCAGGAAGGGAGGAGCCTTTTCCCAGCGCAGAAAGGTCAGCCCCCCCATAAGAAAAAATAATGCCAGCATATCTACCCGATATAAGCCACTCCAGAGATGAAAACTATAAGTTGTCAGCAAAATAAAGGGGAAAATCAATACCATCCTGTTCCTAAGAGGAAATAGAAAAAGGAAAAAGACCGAGAAAAAAACTATCCCCAGGGTGGCAATAACAGAGACCAGCCGGCCGGTCACAAAACTTATCTCTGCATTTTCAAACAAAGACACTATCACGGGATATACCGGGGGATAATTGATCAAAAGGAATGGTGCTTCTTCTACAGAAGAGTAAAGATCAAATACCGACCAGCTATTTTGAAGGAGATAAGCCTGATTCAACACAAAACTTTCGCCATAATCTACCAGGTAATCAAAACGAACTATAGCAAAAATATAAGAAAAATAATAATATAAATGATACCCCAGAAAAATGATGAGGACGGCATTAAAAAGGTAAAAAAGCAGTTTTCTCTTCATGAAAAATGCTTGAAATAATTGTTAAACTCATCGGTTCTTTCGGAACCATGCCATGTAATAATGAAAGGGCGTCCCTGGTAAGAGAGCACTTTACCGGCGAACAGCAATTCCATTTCAGGCGGGGGTTCTTCTCGAAAAGCCAGTAAAAGCTGATAATCCTCTCCACAGCTAAAAACACTTTGAGCAGGGTCTATTTTCTGATCCTCAAAGAATGTTTTCACCGATTGAGGAATCAGTTTCTCTCCCTGAATAGAAAGCGTATAGTCCTTTGAACCCATTAATTCCAGAGTTTCTATGAAACTATCACTCAAATCAACAGAAGCCACAGGAAATCTTCCCAGGCGATGCATAGTCTGCACCACATGGTAGGGCAAAGAAGGGGCGTAATGTGCCTGTCGAAACCTTTCTTCCAGGGGATGGCGCTTTTTCTTCTCCTGAAGAAAAAGGCCGGCACTGCTTAAACCAAGGGGGCCGGTAAGATACAGTGTGTCGCCCACCTCTAATCCAGAGCGGGATAACCACGGGGTGTCGCTAACCTTATGACCCAGAACAGTCACGCTCAGACAGAGCTTATCACAGCGAAAAACATCACCACCCACCAGATAAGAATCATATTGCTCCAGGACTTCTTTCATACCGGAAAGTACTTTTTTTACGTCCTGCAGGGTATAAGAGAGGGGAATGCCAAGGCCGAGCACAAAATAATAGGGGGCTAACACCCCCTTTGCCAATAAGTCGCTGATATTTACCAGAAAAGCTTTTTTCCCAACCAGGAAGAGGGAATCCTGATCATCAATGCGAAAATGGACATCCTCATATAACACATCACAGGCAACCACCACCTCTTCCAGGTCGGTTAAACAGGCAGCGTCATCACCTATACCCTTTACGATATGTGATGAGGAACGGCAAAAATAATGCTTCAGGTAATCTATTATTTCCCGTTCAAGACTCTTGGGTCCCATTTAAAGCCTTGAGCACATTACGGCCGGCTCGAAAAAATATCCAGCGCTGAGCCGGAATAGGTACCGGAATGTTTTTCTTCACATTGCGTCCTACTTTCTCACTCCGCCATCTGGCTTCAAATACCCCAAAGTTTCGAACTTCAATACGTTTTCCCTCGATCAGGGATTCAGTAATTTCTTCAAGAAGCATGTCTACAAGTTTCCTCACTTCTACTTGAGTCATCCCGAGTTTGTCAGACATCTTCTTAACAAGTTCACTCTTATTCATTGCATTACTCCTCCTATTCTAATGTTTCCGTAGATATCTGTTCATTGGTATATATACAAATATTAGCGGTAATCTTTAATGCTTCCTGCACAATATCCTTTGCTTCCAGAGATGAAAAGCGAAGCAGGGAACGAGCAGAAGCCAGCGCATAGGGTCCGCCGGAACCAATGGCCACCAGGTTTTCTTCGGGTTCAATAACATCACCTGTACCAGAAATTAAGTAAATATTATCCCTGTCACATACTATCATCAATGCTTCCAGGCGTCGCAAAGCTTTATCCATACGCCACTCTTTTGCCAGCTCTACAGCAGCTCGTGGCAGATTACCCGACAACTCATTGAGTTTCCCCTCAAATCGCTCGAAAAGGGTCAGAGCATCGGCTGAAGATCCGGCAAATCCCACAAGCACCTTTCCGTCATATATCCGGCGAATTTTGCGGGCATTGTTCTTCATAACCGTATTCCCCAGTGTAACCTGACCATCTCCACCTATGACCGCTTTTCCGTCTTTTACCAGCGCCATAACTGTCGTTGAGCGAAACAAAATATCCACTCCTTTGCTTTCTTGCTCTAAATAACATAGTATGTTATCAAGTTCCTGCTGAAAAGCAATGTATTTAATAACTTTTCTTGCCTTTTCAAAACGTTTCATACTCCTGTTTTGATCACATGACAGGATGGGTCACTTCCTGAGTACTACGACTACCTGATAGGCAAACAAAGAGGGAAAAAGAACTGCCAGGAAATATTGAAAGCGACAATATACTTTTCTGGTGGGTAACAAAATACGAGCAAAAAAGTACAGAAGAGAACGATGATTAAAAAATAACTTGCCTACATATCTTTTTTTTTCAATATGAAAGCCAAGTTCTTTCATTTCTTTTTGAAAAGAGGCAACAGAAAAAAAACGGCAATGAGAGGAATCCCAGATGCCTTCATTTTGACATTCAAAGCTTCCAAATACAATATTTTTTCTTGATAAAAAGTGCTGGACATTAGGAACACTCAAAATAATCTTTCCCCCCTTTTTTAAATAAGCTCTTATTTCTTTCAACAGGGCCGGTCCGTTTTTAAGATGCTCATATATGTCACCCATGACGATATAATCGAATGTCCTTCCCCCCAGGGCATCTCGCAAATCAGAAAATCCTTTATAATAATCAGCTTCTAAATTAATATAACACGTTTCATCTATTTTGGCTGAGGCTTTTTTGAGGGCTTCGACATTATAATCAATACCTGATACCTGACAATCCTTATCTTTCTTCAATCTTTCACCCAGATTGCCGGTATCACATCCGATATCTAAAACTGTTGAACCAGGAGATATAAATGAATAGATCCATTCCGGACTATCCAGATTCCCCTTCTTGAATATGTTATCATAAGAGTTACATTCCCGCATAAGAACATCCCCTGGCATGAGTTACTATGGTAAGGGTGACATCTTTTACTCTGTTAGCCTCTACAGGTCCACTGAAGCCTGTATAATCCGTATAAGATAATTTCACCACTTCTGACCCGTTTACTACATGATTTATTTTACATGATATACATTTATCAGGTATTTGCAATAACTGACGGTTTTTACAGGATATTCTTTTCTGTCAGAACCGGGAAAAGAATGACCATAACCAGAAAGAATCGTATTAATGTATTACCAGAAGATTGTTTAAAATTTCCCGTAACCAGTATTTTATGAAGATATTTTCCCAAAGGGCCCTGCTATCTGTCTTCAGGGAATATGCTTCAGAATGTTTGTGAATATTTTACTGATTATCAAAAAATACCATGGGCATTCTAAATCGAAAAAAAACAGCACATAGAACTCCTTTACATAAGCGTTCTTTCGAGAAACCATGCCGTCATTATCAAGTAGTATTTCACTCTATCTGCAATTACCGTCAAATTGACAATAACAGGGAAAACATTATAATAATATCACATTCATAAAAGCGAAAAGGAGACTACCCTCATTGTGAAAAAGAGAATTATGTTAGGCAACGAAGCTATTGCCCGCGGAGCATATGAAGCCGGAGTGCAGGTTGGTTCCGCCTATCCTGGCACACCCAGTACAGAAACCTTTGAATATCTTGTACAATACAAAGAAGATCTTTTTTGCGAATGGGCGCCCAATGAAAAAGTCGCCCTGGAAGTGGCCATAGGAGCTGCTTTTACGGGTGCCCGCAGTATAGCTGTCATGAAACATGTCGGGCTGAATGTGGCTGCCGACCCTTTGATGACAGGTTCTTATACCGGTTGTGAAGGTGGCCTGGTGATTGTAGTGGCTGATGATCCGGGCATGCACTCTTCACAAAACGAACAGGACACCCGTCATTACGCCCGCCTGGCTAAAATACCCCTTCTGGAACCTTCCAATCCCGCCGAAGCAAAAGAAATGATCAAAGAAGGGTACCGTATCTCGGAACAATTCAAAACCCCTGTTATCTTAAGATCCACCACCCGTATTTCTCATTCCAAGGGTGTAGTGGAAATGGGAGAAAGGGAATCAATATCACGCCCCATACATTATCAAAAAGACCCTGCCCGTTTTGTGCCAATTCCCCTGTACGCCCGGCCCATGCATGAAAAAGTGGAAAAGCGCCACGAGGAGCTCAGGGATTTCACCACTCACAGTTCCTTAAACCGGACAGAGTACCATGGAGATGATCAGCTGGGAATCGTCACTAACAGCGTCTCTTATGAATATGTGAAAGTGGCCTTCCCCAGTACCTCCGTATTAAAACTGTCTTTAAGTTATCCCTTCCCTGATGCCCTTCTCCAGGATTTTTGTCAGCGTTTTCAAACTATTCTGGTCGTTGAAGAGCTGGACCCTGTTCTTGAAGAACACATCAGATCGTTAGGTTTTAGCAATGTTCATGGTAAGGACTTACTCCCCCTTTGCGGGGAATATAATCCCAATATCCTCTACAAAGCAAAAAGCCAGCTCAACAAAACCGATTATACCATTCCCGCTCCCCAAAATTTCTCCCTTCCCCCTCGTCCTCCCGTCCTATGTGCTGGTTGTCCCCACCGGAGTGTTTTCTACGAACTTTCCCGTCACGATGTTGTGGTTACCGGAGATATCGGCTGTTACAGTCTTGCTGCTCTCCCTCCTCTGAAAAAGCTGGATACTATTCTGTGTATGGGAGGAGGTTTTACCGTTGCTCATGGAATGGAACGAGCGGGAAATAAAGAAAAGGTGGTAGGAATAATGGGGGATTCAACCTTTTTCCACTCCGGTATTAGCGGTATGCTGGACATTGCTTACAACAAAGGTTTATCCACTATTATCGTCCTGGATAACAGAATTACCGCAATGACCGGCCACCAGGACCATCCGGGAACCGGAAAGACGTTAATGGGTGAAGAGAGTCCC
>PWGE01000001.1 GCA_003554345.1 Candidatus Sumerlaeota bacterium
AACGCAATTTTTTATAAAAGTATATCCGACCGATTCGTTCGATCGGTCTTATTGTAGTTCTGTCCATATTGTCCATGTCAGTCCATGTAAGTCCACTTATTTTCTTCCATAATGAAGCCAGTCCTCGCACCGACATGCGGAACTTTCCGGTATGCCTCTCAAAAGTAAAGCATATTGTATCTGTCTGTCTAAATATATTAAACCAGAAAAGAAAAAAAGTGTGTTATCTCCTTGACCATGAAATGGAAATAAGATGAAAACAAGGCGAGAATAGATTTGACAAATGAGCTAAAAATGTTTAAATTACTAAACTAAAATAAACAAGATACTAAACAAAATGACGGAAAACATCGGACAGAAAATAAGAGACATTCGTACCTCTATTGGGCTTACTCAGGAAGAATTAGCCGAAAGAGCCGACCTTACGAAAGGTTTTATTTCACAGGTGGAAAACAATTTAACCTCTTTATCGGTGGAGAGCCTCCTTTTGATTTTAAATGCGATGGATGTGGCACCCTCTGTATTTTTCTCTGATGCTAAGAAACAGGTGGTATTTACGGAAAATGATTATATTGATGGTTATCGTGACGAGGTCAAGGAGTGGAAAATTTTAATACCTGGATCTATGAACCATGAAATGGAGCCGGTACTGGTGACATTAGCTCCAGGTGAGCAAACAGAGATGGAGAAAGAGCATTTTGGAGAAGAGTTCGGATTTGTACTCAAGGGTACGGTCATTTTGCATCTTGGTGAAAACACGTATAAGGTGAGGTCGGGGCAGAGTTTTTTTTACAGTGCTCATAAGCATCATTTTTTGAAAAATGAGGGCAGATATGAGGCAAGTGTGTTGTGGGTTTCTTCACCGCCATCATTTTAAAGGGGAGGTGTATCATGGATTCATTAGGTCGCCATATTTTAGTGGAATTTTATCATTGCAGTCAGGACGTCTTGAATAATGTCCAGCAGGTGAGAGAGATGATGCTGGAAGCCACTCATCGCTCTGGTGCTACTATGGTCACAGAAAATTTCCATCATTTCAGTCCTTATGGGGTGAGTGGTGTGGTGGTTATAGCAGAATCACACTTGACCATTCACACCTGGCCGGAATACAGCTATGCAGCAGTTGATCTTTTTACCTGTGGGGAAACTGTTGACCCATGGGTGGCTTTTGATATCCTGAAAAAGGGACTGGAGTGTCAGGAAACACAGTACAATGAATTGAGACGGGGCATTTTGAATTTTTCTGACCAGCTGGTAGGGACCCGACCGACAAAAGCAATATGCTGATTCCACGATTACAGGAGTAAGACAATGATATTTAAAACACCTTCCACATATTTTTTTGCTACCGGTTCGTCAGATGGTTTTACCCCCCTTAATGCTTTTGATAATGCCCTCTTGCAGGCAGGTATCGGTAATACCAACCTGGTGAAAATGAGTTCTATCGTCCCTCCCCGGTGTCAAAAAATTGACCCCATTCCTTTGCCTCAAGGAGTGCTGGTTCCGGTGGCGTATGCTTCCATTCAATCGGATCTCAAAGGAGAAGTGATATCTGCAGCTGTGGCAGTGGCATTTCCTGAGGAAGACCATTGTGGATTGATTATGGAATATTCTTCAAGAGGACGAAAAGAAGATGTGGAGTCAATTGTACGGGAAATGGCACGGGAAGGCATGAAAACACGGGGTTTGAACATTAAACACGTGGAAAGCCGCTCTGTCGAACACCGTGTCACAAATATCGGGGCAGCTATAGCAGCTGTTGTCCTATGGGATAAAGATGCCGGTGAAGACCGGTAGTCCTAGCATCTATCTGTGAAAGGTGAATAATAATATGGTTGATTCTCAATTATGGTTCTCTGAATATCATACTCCTCATGTGTATAAGAGCTGGAAGGTAAAAAGGGCTCTTTACTCAGGAACGTCAAAGTTTCAGTCGATTGATGTCTATGAAACTGTTGAGTATGGACGTATGCTGGTTCTGGATGGGTATGTTATGACAACAGAACGTGATGAATATGTGTACCATGAAATGATAGCGCACGTTCCTGCTTTTATACATCCTTGTCCCCAAAGAGCCCTTATAATTGGTGGAGGTGATGGGGGAACGGTTCGTGAACTGGCTAAACATCCCGGGATAAAAGAGATTATATTATGCGAAATTGATGAGGAAGTGGTCAGGGTAAGCAAGGAGTATTTGCCGCAAATCAGTTCTGCCCTGAATTCTCATGATGACAGGATTCGGGTGGTCCATGAAGATGGTTTTAAGTATGTGCAACAGTTTGCAGATCATTTCGATGTCATAATAGTGGATTCCACCGATCCTGTTGGGGCGGGTAAAATTCTTTTTACGGAAGAGTTTTACGGATATGTGTATCGTGCTCTTACCCGTAACGGCATTATGACCAATCAGGCAGAAAATGCTTTTTATGACCTGAAAATAATGCAGGATATAGTGCAACGCCTTTCTGTCCATTTCCCTTATGTTAAGTTGTATAATGCCGGTATTCCCAGCTATCCTTCTGGATACTGGTCTTTTGGACTGGGTTCTAAAACATTGAATCCCCTTCAGCAAAACGGTGTGGAAAGGTTCAGGAAAAGTTTTCCCACCCGTTACTATTCCGGTGATATGCATCCTGCATTATTCTGTCTGCCACGCTATCAACAGGAGGCGCTGGATGAAGCGACAGCAAGGTAAAGAGACTCCTAAACCACCTTTATCCTATCAAATGCTTAAAAATGTATTTCTGGAAGCAGAAGAAAAGAGGGAAAAGAAGAAAAAGCCTGCTTTTGGTATTGCAGGAATCCCTTTTGATGGTACCCTTACCTACAAACCCGGTGCCCGCTTTGCTCCCGATGAGATTCGCCAGGCTTCCTGGAGTATGGAAACATTTTCTCCGTTTTTAAAAAAAGACCTGGCGGATAAATCTTATATTGACTGGGGTAATCTTGAAGTTCCCTATGGCGATACTCCTGAAAGCCTTCGTCTTATTTCTTCACTGGGAAAAGACGCTTCATTTCATAAGATGGTTTTTTTGGGAGGCGAGCATTTGATTACCTTTCCCCTGTTTTCAAGTTATCTGGAAAAATACCCCGACCTGTGTTTGATTCAGCTGGATGCTCATGCGGATTTGCGGTTTGAGTACCTTGATAATATTTATTCTCACGCCACAGTCATGCATCATTGTGTCGATAAAATTTCACCTCAATGTTTTTTTCAGATTGGGATACGGTCAGGAACACGCCGTGAGTTTCAGTATATTGAAAAGTATGACTGGCTTTATTTTTGTCAGGAAACTTCTCTAAGGGAAATGGTGCAAAAAATTGGTGAGAAACCCGTCTACTTAACGATTGATGTGGACGTTTTTGATCCGTCTTTTGTGCCGGGAACAGGTACTCCTGAACCAGGCGGTTTGAACTGGGAGGACTATGAACGCTTTCTATCCCTCACAGCCGAACTGGACGTTAAAGCCTTTGATGTGGTAGAAGTGTCCCCTCCTTACGATCCTTCTGGCATATCAGCTGTGTTTGCCGCACGCATTATCAGAGAAACCATCCTTAATTTCTGGTACTGACACCTTCTTGCACCAGATAGAAAGAGAAATGCCGGGATGTTATACCCATCATGGCAGACTCTACGTTTGCTGCTCGTGAGACGAAAGCAGAGAGTGGCATTTGTGAGCCCTGGATTCAATTCCGAAGCATGGTGGGAAATGGAATGTTTTTCTCTCTTACCGGCATGTTTCTTTTCCAGATAATTTATTTATAATACCCTTGTTTGAAAATGATACACAGAAGATATATTTACCTTCTTCTCATTATTCTGGTGGCGGCTTTGCTGTACTTCTTCGCTCCTGAGCAGGAGAATGAGGTGCAGAATAATAACTCTACCAGTCTTCTGGATAAAGAACTGGAAATAGTACCACATGAATTAGAGGAAAGTGAGACCGGTGAAGAAGAAAATACTCCTTAGAGGCTTTTCTGAAAAGTATTTTTATGTTTTGCTCCTCCTCACCGGGTTATTTGCCTTTATTCCTTCTCCGTTTTATAGAACATTTACCGCAGAGCAACAGAAATTTACTTCTAATACTGATCTGATGGAGGTATTAAAGAGAACAGGTTATTCTCAGGTTCATAATGATGAAGCATATTTTTATTTTACAGATGCCGCCAATTATGTGGGGTTTCGAAACCTTTCTCTGAAAGAGGCGGATTCAGTTCTCATCAGATATCGTGCATATCCCCTGAACCGCCGCAATCTCTTCAGTCGTTCTGCATTACATGTGAGGTTTGAGGATAAGGATGAATCCGGGACCTTTGTACAGACCCATAATATGCCCGGGAGCTATCGTACCAGAACTTTTAGAGCTCCCATTCCCGAAGAGGAGGATGTCCACCTGTTTGTTACAAGTGGATTGGGAAACATAGTTGATCAGTACGTGCTGGTGGTAGAGGAGGTCAGGGTTCTTAACCGGACGTTGCCTTGGTGGGGGGTACTGGAGTTCTTTGCCAATTATCGCCCACTCTTTCTGGGTATTTTTTCCCTGCTCCTGGTAGCTTTCCTTTTGCGTAAGGTCAAAAAAAAAAAGATACTGCTCCTCTTTTTCGGAATAGTCATTCTCTTTCATTTTTTTAATGCCGTTCCTCTTGAACGGCTGTCTCCTTATTTTGCCGATGCTGCTCAATATCAGTCATGGGGAAGAACCATGCTGCAGCATGGTGTTATAGGCCCTTCAAGGGATGTTTCCAGTACCCACTGGCCTCCTCTCTGGCCTTTTGTATTGGGTGTACTGGAATATCTATACGATGGTGGTGGGACGCTTATTTCTTTTATGACTTTTATCCAGATGGGAATCCTGGTTTTCATATATCTTTTAGGAGCGCGTTTTTTTTCGAAGGGCGTGGGTATGATGGCGGTGATACTGTTTTCTCTTTATCCGGAAACACTTATTCGCAGTAAAGTGTACTATTCTGAACCTCTCTTTTTATTGCTGACGCTGGCGTTTTTATACTTTTATCTTCTTTTGAGGGAAAAGAGAACTATTCGTTATGGGCTCCTTACCCTTCTGACCTTTCTGGCGGCGCTTCATACCAAGCAGGAAATATTATTACTCTGGGCTTTCATTTTGCCTCTGGAGTTCTTCCTGAATCGAAAAAATGTGAAGATGTATCTTCTCCTGACTCTCCTGATTGGGGTTGGTTGCCTTCCTTATGTGTATCGAAATTATAGAGTAACGGACAGTTTTGTTTTTATTTCCAGTACGTTCGGTCAGAATCTTCTCATGGGGAATTGTTTTCGTATAGAAGAATTAGAATACGGTCCATTGAATCAACCCTATCCCTATGGCGATACACGCTATACCCCTGAACAACTGGAAAAGATTCAAAATGCCGAAGATGCCATGGAGGTGAATGACCTCAATACACGCTTTGCCCTGGAATATCTGCGTGAGGTTGATATTTTTCAGCATATTTCCAGGAAGGTGGGCCTGTACCTGTTCTGGGAGGGCTATCCCTATGAAATCAATCTCTATCTTTTCTCGGTACCGTGGGGAAGGTATGTCGGGGTGCTGGCTGTATCTCTTCTTGCTTTCTTGTTTGTGTTTTTTCGAAGAGTTTATTCCCGTGAAATTTTACTGGTGACTTTAGCACCTGTTGCAATGAATGCTGCTATCGGGATTGTATTTTTTCTGCGTGCGGAAAGGCATAGATATCTTGCCATGCCGTTTATTCTGTTGCTCATCAGTGCCTTTGTCTGTCATGTCTGGACTCTGTTCAGGAAGGACAAAAAAGTTGAAGAATGAAAAAGAACTTTATCTTTACCTGGAAAATTTAAAAAACAAAGTCTTTTCTCATGATGGTCGAAAAATAAAAATTCTCGAATTCGGACAGCGTAATTTTGAAGAAGGACCGGATTTTTGCCGGGCACTGGTGCAGATTGACGATACCAGGCATCGTGGCGCCATAGAACTTCATCTCAGGGCAAAAGACTGGTACCGTCATTATCATCATATAAACCCTCTCTATGATAAGGTGTTGTTGCATCTTGTCTGGGAGGATGATGTTACCGTACCCACAGTTTTTAATAATAGAGGACATCTCATTCCAACCCTTTCGATTCAGAAAATGAAAATACGCCGTAAGATGCTCCATTCGTGGATATGCCCTCATCAAAAATTACTCAATTCCCTGGATGATCTGGAGTACCTGGGATGGCAGCGTACCGGTCAAAGGATAGAGAGATTCCAGGTTATGATAAAAAAGAAAGGATGGGAAGAAGCGCTCTATCATCAGTTATTTCGAAACCTTATGTACAGGAAAAACATCCACCTGCCGGTATTGGTACCGCTGAAAGAGCTCAGGAAAACCGGGAAGGAAGGTGTGGGTGAGGAAAGGGAATTTGCTTATTTTCAACGATACCATTTTATGCCCCCGAAAATATCAGATGAATACAGCCGTCGTTACAGGGATTATTGCCTTCAGCGAAGCAGTTCAGAGGTTATAAACGAACATTCTCTCTATGGATGTCGGCCCTATAATTATCCCTTACGCCGGATGGCAGGTTTGCTTATTTTGTATGATTATTTTTCTTATGATTTTTATGGACGTATTTATTCAGATTGGTCTCGTCAAAATGGCAAAATGGAAATTTCTCAGCTCATATATCATTATTATACCCAATTTGATAAACATCGAACATCTTACTGGCACTATCATTCCTCGTGGGGTAAAACAACCACTGCAAGGGTGGCTCTTATCGGAAAGCAACGCTGGAAGAACATTTTATTCAATACTCTTTTGCCTTTTTTATTGATAAAAGCCCGGAAATCCGGGCATACCGATTTTGCAGCAACCATAGAAAAGTGGATATATTCTATGCCACTCATGGAGCAAAATTACCAGGAACGTTTTATCAGGAGCCACCTTTCCTTCAACCCACGAAAGGCTCTTCATCAATATGGTCTTTTATTGATGTATGCCGGCTGCTTTAACCATGCTCAAAAAGACTGTTCGCACTGCCTGGAAATGTTGAAAAGTGACAGAAGTTCCTTTATTCATCAGAAGAACAAGAGGAGAGAAGGCTTCTTCCCATTTTGATTTCTAATGTTATAATGGTAAAATTCATTAATTTTAATTCTTATGCGCTGTCCATATTGTACGAATAATAATACCAGGGTCACTGATTCCCGGGAACGGGAATCGGGAGAAGCGATATGGAGACGGCGTTTTTGTCCACAATGTAAAAAAAAATTCAGCACCCATGAACGGGTGGAAAGTATATCCGTTGTCGTATGTAAACGGGACGGCAAGAAAGAACTCTATCATCGGGATAAGGTGTTGGGCGGTCTTCTCCGGGCATGCAAAAAACGACCGGTGAATCACCTGCAGATGGAAGAGATAGTAACTAATCTCGAACAGAACCTGCGCTCAAGAGAAGTTAAGGAAATTTCAACACATGAGATTGGAGAATATGTAATGGATTCGCTCAAAAATCTGGATAACGTGGCTTATTTACGCTTTGCATCTGTCTATAAGGATTTTAAGGATATAGATGACTTTATCCAGGAAATGGGAGATTTTGCCAAAAAGGACCGTTCCAGGGAGATGAACAATGAGTGAGAAAGTGTATATCTTTGATACTTTACTGAGAGATGGAGAGCAGGGTGAGAATGTCAGTTTTGCTCTTCCGGATAAAATTGCCATAGCTCAAAAACTGGATGAATTTGGTATTGACTATATCGAAGGGGGATGGCCGGGCTCCAATCCCAAGGCAGTTGCTTTTTTCAGGGAGATGAAAAATATTACCCTGAGATATTCCAGGCTGGTAGCTTTCGGAAGTACCAGGAGACGTGATACTTCTCCCGCGGATGATAAGAATATTCAGGCATTACTGGAAGCAGAAACGCCGACCATTGCTATTTTTGGCAAATCCTGGGATTTGCATGTGAAGGAAGCTTTAAAGGTATCCCTGGAAGAAAATCTCCGGATGGTCACCGATTCTGTTTCTTATTTGAAGGATAAAGGAAAAGAACTCATTTTTGATGCCGAGCATTTTTTTGACGGCTACAAGGAAAATCGCCAGTATGCCATGCAGGTTCTGGAACATGCCGTGCAAGCAGGCGCTGATGTGCTCTCTCTGTGTGATACAAATGGCGGTTCTCTGCCCCATGAAATAGAAGCCATTGTCCATGAGGTCTGTCAACGCTATCCGGATACTACTGTGGGAATTCATGCGCATAATGATTCCGGTCTGGGCATTGCCAATAGTCTGATGGCTGTGAAAGCAGGTGCCCGTCATGTGCAGGGGACGATCAATGGTTTTGGAGAGCGAACCGGAAACGCCGATTTATGTGCGATTATTCCCGGTTTGAATCTGAAAATGGGATACACCGCCATAGAGCCGGAGAGATTACAGCTTCTTACGCCCCTTTCCCGCTTTATCTATGAACAGTGCAATCTGCTTCCGGATGAAAAACAGCCCTATGTGGGGTCCAGTGCCTTTGCTCATAAAGGGGGGATTCATGTAAGTGCTGTGCAGAAAAATCCTCGTACCTATGAGCATATTGAGCCCACTCATATTGGAAATGAGCGGAGAATTCTTATTTCAGAACTTGCCGGGCGGTCTAATTTTATTGCCAAAGCATCCACTTTTAAGGTGGCAGAATTGAAATCTGATGAAGAGGTGAAAAAGGTTTTAACCCAGGTGAAAAACCTGGAAAATAAGGGGTATCATTTTGAGGTGGCTGAAGCTTCCCTGGAAATTC
This sequence comes from Candidatus Sumerlaeota bacterium, assembly GCA_003554345.1. Taxonomy (GTDB): domain Bacteria; phylum Sumerlaeota; class T1SED10-198M; order T1SED10-198M; family T1SED10-198M; genus T1SED10-198M. The sequence continues at coordinate 8,763 of PWGE01000001.1, forward strand.
TGGTCAAAAAAGTGCTGGGCGACCATCAGGATTTTTTCTCTCTTGATGGCTTCAGAGTATATATCTCTAAACACATCAATAAAGAAACGTGGACAGAAGCCTCGGTAAAATTGAGCGTTAATAATGTCTATGAACATACTGCCGGTGAAGGAAATGGACCCGTCGATGCCCTGAATGTGGCTTTGCGAAAAGCAGTGGAAAAATTTTATCCTTCATTAAAATCGGTGAAGCTGATAGATTATAAGGTCCGGGTTTTGGATGTATATGAAGGAACAGGGGCCACAGTACGGGTGCTCATTACCTCTACTGATGGTGAGCATCAGTGGACCACCATGGGAGTCTCCCCCGATATTATAGAGGCATCCTACCGGGCACTTGTGGATAGTATTGAATACAAGCTTTTTCTTGAGGAAAAGAATAATGAGGGCGGTAAATGAATGAAGTACCGGATTCCTAAGGGCACCGTTGACCTGTATTCGCCCCACATTCACTACTCCCAGGCAGTCTACTCACATGCCTGTCACCTCTTTACAAGATACGGATTCAGCGAGGTTGTTACGCCTGTATTTGAGCATACAGATATTTTTGTGCGCAGTATTGGAGAAAGCTCCGATATTGTCCATAAAGAAATGTATACCTTTAATGATCGCAGCGGCAGGTCCCTGACTCTTCGTCCGGAAGGGACAGCAGGAGTAGTGCGGGCTTACCTGGGAAATAAGCAAACCAATGTTGATGCGCACCAACGATGGTTTTACTTTGGCCCCATGTTTCGCTATGAAAGGCCTCAAAAAGGGAGATATCGCCAGTTTTATCAGCTTGGCGTAGAAATTTTCGGTTGTGAAAATCCTTATTATGATGCTGAGCTTATTGCCCTGTTGGCAGAATATATTGAATCTTTTCAGATTCCGGAGTATGATCTGAAAATCAATAATATAGGCTGTAAAGAATGTCGGCCGACTTATAACAGACAGCTTCAAGAGTATCTTTCCCGCTATACTTCTCAACTCTGTAACGACTGTCAGTATCGCCTTTCTCACAATCCTCTTCGGGTATTTGACTGTAAGAATAAGGCATGCAGGCAGATCTGGGAAGAAGCGCCGCTTATACATGAAGCAGCCTGTCCCTCCTGTCAGAGCCACTATGAAAATGCACTGTTCTGGTTGGATCAACTGGATGTTTCCTACGTTCAGGACCCTTTTCTGGTGCGGGGATTTGATTATTATACCCGGCTGGTATTTGAATTTTGCAGTAATAAACTGGGAGCACAGGATGCCTTTCTCGGCGGAGGAAGATATGATAATCTGGTTGAGGAGTTCGGAGGAAAACCCACCCCGGCCCTGGGAGCGAGTTTTGGCGTGGAACGCTTAATCCTCCTTATGAAAGAGTATGAGTATTCTGCTCAGCCGGATATTCCCTTTTACTATTTTGTCGTATTTGACAGGGAGAACTGTCGGCAAAATGTGCCTTTTATTCAATGGATGAGGCGACAGGGATATCCTGTTCTCATTGGAGATTACAACCGCTCTTTGAAGTATCAGTTTAAAGAAGCCGACCGAAAAAATGCTGACTATGTTCTGATACGAGGAGAGAATGAAATAGCGGAGGATACGATACAGGTCAAAAACATACGATCCTCTCAACAGGACAATATATCTCTTTCAGAGTTTAAACAACAAGCAGGGAGCAACAACACGTGAACAACATTTCAACGATGAGAACCCATTACTGTGGCGAATTAACCAGTGAGATGATTGGTGAGAATGTCACCCTTTGTGGTTGGGTCAACAGCACCCGTGATCACGGAGGTCTTATTTTTATTGATTTAAGAGATGTCAGTGGCATCGTTCAGTCTGTAATCGATCCGGTAGATACTCCGCAGGCTCATAAAAAAGGTCATCAGGTACGGGATGAATTTGTTTTACAGTTAACAGGAAAAATCGTCCGGCGTCCCGAAGAAACCATAAATCCTCGACTGAAAACAGGTGAAATAGAAGTAGAGGTGGCTACTCTTGAGATATTAAATGCATCCCGTCCACTTCCTTTTCAGATTGATGAGGCAAAAGATATATCAGAAGAAGTACGTTTAAGATACCGGTTTTTAGATCTCAGACGAGCGGAAATGCAGAAAAAGCTTAAAACACGTCATCAGGTTTACCAGATTACCCGCCGTATACTTGATAAGCATCGTTTTACAGAAGTAGAAACACCCATTTTGTCGCGGAGTACCCCAGAGGGTGCACGAGATTATCTTGTTCCCAGCCGGGTGCATGCGGGCAAATTTTATGCCCTTCCTCAATCACCTCAGCTCTTCAAACAGTTACTGATGGTTTCAGGCGTAGAACGATACTATCAATTTGCCCGCTGTTTTCGTGATGAAGACCTGCGGGCGGATCGCCAACCGGAACATACCCAGATTGATATGGAAATGTCTTATGTGAATGAAGAAGATATTCTTCTTATTGTCGAAGAACTGGCTCGTTCACTCTTCAGAGAAGTAAAGGCAGTGGACCTGCCCTCAGAATTTCCCCGTATGACCTATCAGGAAGCGATGTTAAAGTACGGTACCGACAGACCGGACTTGCGGATCCCCCTGGAAATTAAAGATGTTTCTGAGCTGGTAAAGGATTCGGAATTTAAGGTGTTTACTGCTACCATCCAAAAGGGCGGTGTGGTTCGAGGATTATGTATCCCCGGCGGCGCTGTTTTATCCCGTAAAGATCTTGATGATTATACTTCTTTTGCCGGTAATTACGGTGCTAAAGGAATGGCGTGGATAAAATGTCAGGAAGATGGCCTGCAGTCACGTATCCTTAAATTCTTTCCTGAAAAAATGCTTGCGGAACTTCAGGAAGTATTTTCGGCAAAAGCCGGGGACTTGATGGTCTTTATTGCCGACAGAGAATCAGTAGCCTGTCAGACCCTGGCCCAATTACGTTTAAAATTTGCCGAACAATTTTCGCTTGTGGAAGAAGGTTATAGACCGTTATGGGTGACCAATTTTCCCATGATGGAGTATAATGAAGAAGAAAAACGCTGGGAAGCGATGCATCACCCTTTCACCTCTCCTCTTGAAGAGGATATTCCCTACCTGGAAAAAGACCCCTCAAGGGTCCGTGCTCGTGCCTATGATCTGGTAGTGAATGGTACAGAGCTTGGTGGGGGAAGTATTCGTATTCACAGGCAGGAAGTGCAGGAAAAAGTTTTTCGAAGCCTGGGGATGGACAAAAAAGATGTTCAGGAACAATTCGGCTTTTTTCTCAATGCCCTTCAGTATGGGACTCCTCCCCACGGAGGTCTGGCAATTGGGCTGGATCGACTCTGTATGATCCTGACAGATTCTTCTTCTATTCGGGATGTCATTCCTTTTCCTAAAACCCAGCGGGCTATTTCTCTGGTATCAGGAGAGCCTGCTCCTGTATATGAAAAACAGCTGGAAGAACTTCATATTAAAGTGATGGAAGAAGAAGAGGAAGAAAAATAGGTTTTACTGCTAGTTTTAACAGCTGAACAAAAAAGAAAAAGGAGGATGGCAAGCCATCCTCCTTTTTTTTATGGTACGTTTTTTCTGTCAGGTTTAATAGTAAAAATCGGATGGCGCCGGGTTCTTATTCAATCCTTCATAATCAGTAAGCATGGTGCGGTTACTGCCGTCTGAGTTCATTCTGTAAACCCGCCAGTTATTCTCTTCGTTGGAAATAAAATAGATGAATTCTCCACAGGGAGACCATGATGGTTGATAGGAATCAAATTGTCCCTCGGTGATGACCTCAAAATCAGTACCATTTGCATTCACGGTGGCAATTTGAAAGTAGGGACCTACCCGGGTGGTCAGGGCAATTTCGTCTCTGACAGACCAAACCGGTTCTGATTGCATCACATTTTCGCGGGTTAAACGCCTGGTATCCTCTGTTTCATAGTCCATAACATAGGCACGGAGCGGTCCTGCCCGGTCGGAAGTAAACACAAGGTAATCACCACAGGGGGACCAGCAGGGGTCGGATTCAATAGCCCGGGTAGTGGTGGTCAGCCGGCGGACATCATTGCCATTCGGATCCATGGAGTATAACTCAGGATTTCCTTCTTTACCTAATGCTACTACAATACGGTTCCGAACATTGGAATAGGTTGCGCCTAAATTCTGGAGCGGAGAATCGGAAATAACCTTTATTTCTCCACTTTGCATGTCAAGGCGGAAGAGGTCGGGGTTCACATAACGATAGGAAGTAAAATAGAGAAAACTATTGTCTATAGCCCATTCTGGTGCTACGAGCAGACTGTTTTGACGGGTTATACGCCGGTCATTATGACCATCCCAGTCCATGACGTGTATCTCTGTTTCTCCGGAAGCGTCAGAAATATAGGCAATACGGGAAGAAAAAGAAGCCTGTGCTCCGGTAAGATTATAAAAAATGTCGGATGATATCCGGTGTGCAAGTCCTCTTTGATTTCCTGCCGGTGTTGACATCTCCCTGTTGAGTATTATCCCTCTTGCACGAATATCAAAGATACCGAACTCTGCATGAAGGCGTTCATTTCTTTCTTCTACACGGCCAAAGATAACAAACTGGGCGTCAACTTCTTCCCAGTCATCGTAGTTCGGTCTGATGCGTGTCTCTCTGTACAAAGGACTGGAAACTTCTTCCAGGTTAGTGGATGTTACGTTGAAATGCGGGTATGCTGAAAAGTTGTCGATAATAACCTCACGAATTTCTTCACCCGCATCAATATCGGTATCAAATTCAGCGACTGCTAAAGCATAGTGCTCGACACCTCTTTCCAGTACTATTTCTACTCCCCATATTCCTGTTGTCAGGAAACAGAGAAATAACAAACTACAGAAGATTCGTAATTGTTTCATAAATTGCTCCCATCCAGCCTGTAATTATTTCACGGATAGTTCCTATCCAGCCTCTCGTATATATTATATATATTAAAATTGCGATTATAACAAGGGTGGCTATTTTATAAATAGATCTGAACACCAGGTTGCGGACCCTGTAAAAGCGGGAAGAAGCCAGATGCTTCTCTTTTTTTTCCTTAAACTGAAAATACTTTTTGCCACAATCGGCAGAACAAAATTTATGATCCTTGATATTTACAATGCAATCACTGCATAAAGGTTTAAGGCAATTGTGACAGCGGCTGACAGCCACGGTATCAGTATGCCTGAAGCAGTATGCCATATTATGCTTCTATTTTTTCTTCAGATCTTTGGGAAGATCCTTGTTTTGATGTTTCATTTTTTTATTGATGATGAACTGCTGGCCTATGGATAAAACAGTACTTATCGACCAGTAGAGCAGTAAGCCTGATGGCATATTATACATGATAACCGTTATAAAGATCGGCATGATATATACCATGGCTTTTTGCTTGGGATCTTTCATGGTCATGCGCTGCTGGAGGAACATAGTAGTCCCGTTAAAAATGGGAAGAACGTTCAGGTTGTCGCCGATAAAGGGTAAGGAAAATCCCAGTTGAGTGATGGTATCAGGCTGGGAAAGGTCATTTATCCATAGCATGAAACCGGCACCGCGGAACATGATAGATTCATTGAACACTCTGAATAGAGCTATTAAAATGGGCATCTGGAAAAAAAGTGGAAGGCAACCGCCCATGGGATTGACGTTGTACTTTTTCCAGAGTTTCATCATTTCCTGCTGTTGCTTCTTCTGGTCCTTGGAGTACTTCTCTTTCAGTTCCTGGATCTTTGGCTGGAGAAGTTGCATCTTGCTCATCGATTTCATAGAAGAGTAGGTCAGAGGAAAGAGAATAATTTTTACCAGTAACGTAAGAATTAATATGGAGACCCCGTAATTGCCGACTACTCTGGTCAGATGATAGGTGGCCTGGTGCAGACCAACGCAAAGCCAGCGAAACCAGGCTCCCAGCCTGGAATGAAAAATGACTCGTTCCATATCCCAGCCAAACTGTTGTAAAAGCCGGTAGTCTTTAGGTCCACCAAAAACCTGTATGGGATCGGAAGAAGAAGGCAGTTCACTGAAGGTAACAAAAGCAGTGGGTTGGGCATCGCCGTTAAGCCGCATGCCCCGTAGATGGAATTGATCGAAATAATTGTTATTTCTTCCTACAATCATGAAATACTTGCTCTGTACACCGCCCCATTGTATGTTTTCAGTGTAGGTTTCATAATCGTTTTCGTCCATTGTCCGTTCCTGGTGCAGGCGGTTGCCAATTAAAGCCAGGCCGCCGCCCTGGGCACGATGCCGCATATTGTTCTCTTCGGCAATGTCTTCAAGCAATCCCGTGGAAAGCAATAATTCAATGTCATCCTCTTCTGCATTGACGTCGGTGAAGTAAGACTCCAGAACATATCCTGTCCGGGGTATTCTGATAACCTTATTAAAATCATGATAAGGGTAGTCGAAGGTGAAATAATGTGCTTCTTCATCCTCGGTTTGTTCCATGGGGAGAGGGTCGTCAATTATTTCGCCATCTGCTTTAACTGCGAAAGGATAAAGATGCTTTTCATTTTCGATGAGGATATGAGCTTTACCGCGTTCTTCGTCACTGTATTCGTTGAGGATGAGCTCAGT
>PWGE01000149.1 GCA_003554345.1 Candidatus Sumerlaeota bacterium
CAGAATAACTGCTGCCAGTAAAAGAAGTTTTCTTTTGACAGGCAATATGTTGAATGGCAGGTGCCAATCTCAGGGAAAGGTAGAAAACAGGGTAAAAAATAGTTGGCGGAGGGATTTTTATAAGCCGGATTCTGTTCTCCCGCAGGAGTGAAGAGCATTTAGCTGAGCAGCCTACCCGATGGTTTTCATGGAGGCGACCAACTTCCAGTCCCATCTTATTAGGCCTTGCACCGAAAGAGGGTTCTGCTTTTCACCAGTGCGAATTTTACATTCTTCGCCTGTTTTGTTTCTGTCAGCCTCTCTGTGAATCACTCCACCCTGTCTTGTGACAGGCTTTCCGGTCTGTGGTGTCCGGACTTTCCTCACCTGAAGTTATCTTCAGGCGCGCTCTTCTAAAAATCCCTCCGCAACCAGTTGTTTCTTTATTTCTCTAAAATCCTGCACATTAGTAGTTTGAGCACCCTTTTTTGCCAGTTCATCCGCAGCTTCCAGATGATTACGAGGAAGAGACTTAACCTCATACCCCATAAATAATTGTAACAAATTTTGAGCTGTTTTCCAGAGAGGTTTCATCCGCGGGTGCTTTACTTTGTATATTCCTTGTATCTGGCGGGCAAGGAGCTCGGAATCTGTTAGATGAAGAATGCTTGCTTCTTTATCGATGTAATAGAGATGGAATAAACCAAGAATTAAAGCCCAGTATTCTGCTTCATTATTGGTAGCATGACCCAGGGCGTAGGACTTTTTGAAAATGATTTCGTCCTTATATTTTATACATATTCCTGCACCTGCCGGACCGGGGTTACCGGCAGAAGCTCCATCGGTAGACAATTCATAGGACCTTTCTTTTTCCTGGAGGAATTCTTGCAGACATTGTTCAAAGAAGGAAGAGTCTTCTCCCGTTTTTCTGGTTAAGAAAATATTGTATTCCTGTAAGAGTTGCCTTTTATTCATTGTCGGGCTTTAAGGGTGAAAGTTCACGCAGTCTTTTAATAACAGATGTCTGGATTTCTATTGTTTTTTCGAGTTCTCTGGCAGTGGTTTGACGTGAGAAACTGAATCTTATAGAACCGTGCAGCTCTTCTGGTATGACCCCCATTTCCTTAAGAACATGGGAGGGCTCTAATGTTTCAGAAGTGCAGGCTGAACCGGTGGAGACAGCTATCTGGTTTTGACTGAGTAAGATTGTGATAGACTCTCCTTCAATATATCTGAAACCGATATTGGAAGTTGTGGGAAGGCGTGGGGAGTTTTTGCCATGAATATTTATGTGAGCAATTTTTTGCTCGAGTTGTTTTTCGAAATTATCACGTAACCCGGCGATTTTTTGATAGGTGTTTTTTTTAAGATGAATATGGGCGAGTCGGCAGGCTTCTCCCAGCCCTATGATGCCGGGAGCGTTTAATGTGCCGGCACGGCGTCCATTTTCCTGGTGTCCGCCTACCAGCAAAGGATGAAAAGGTGCGTCAGGACGAATATAAAGGGCGCCTACCCCTTTAGGTCCATGGAATTTATGGGCGGAAAGAGAAAGATAATCGACGGGTACTTTGCTCAAATCTATGTTTATTTTGCCGACTGCCTGTACGGCATCTGTATGAAAAAGCACCCCTTTTTCTCTGGCAATCGCTGCCAGTTTTTCAATGGGGAAAAGTATGCCCGTTTCATTGTTGGCCCACATAATAGATACCAGCAGAGTATCAGTCTGTATGGCATCTCGTAAGTGGTCGGGATCTAACTGTCCATTTTTGTCTACTGAAAGGTAGGTGATGTCATATCCACGCTGTTTTTCCAGATAATGGCAGGTGTTAAGAACTGCCGGGTGCTCGACTGCCGTGGTAATGATATGTTTTTTTTCGGGATAAAGTTCAGTGAGGGCATGAAATACCGTGCCAATGGATTCGGTGGCGCCACTGGTAAAGATGATTTGAGAAGGGCCGGCATTGAGCAGGGCGGCAGTATTTTCACGGGCAGTATTGATTTCTCTGTCCACTATATTGCCAAAGGCGTGCATGGAAGAGGGGTTGCCGAACAGCTCTGTGTAATAAGGGGTCATTTTCTCAAAAACAAGGGGATCTGTAGCTGTTGTAGCGTTGTTGTCAAGGTATATCCACTTATCAGTTGTCATCTGGAAAACCTACTTCTCTTTTTGTTCCCTGATAACGGTATCTCCGTGATAATGCTCCAGAAGATTCTGGATTTCGCCCTTGCATTTTCCGCATAGAGACCCAGCCTTACATCCACTTGTTACATCTTCAAGGGTTTTCCATTGGTGCCGTTCAACACAGGTGAGTATATCTTTATTGGTTAAGCCGAAACATTTGCACACCAGGTATTCTTCCCGGGGAGGCATCTCTTTACCCTGTTTCTCAAAGTAATCCTTTAAAGCTGATTCCAGCGCCTCCTGTCCCATTACTGAACAGTGCAGCTTTTGCTGGGGTAGACCCCCCAGATACTCTGTTATGTCCCGATTTGTGATGGATAATGCTTCTTGAATGGTTTTTCCTTTTATAAGTTCTGTGAGAGCTGAGGAGGAAGCTATTGCACTGGCACAACCGAAGGTTTTGAAACGAGCCTCGGTGATGATTTCGTCCTTTACTTTCAGTGTCAATTTCAGCATATCTCCACATTGGAGTGAGCCCACCGTCCCGACTGCATCTGGATTCTCTATTTCTCCAATATTGCGTGGATTTAAAAAATGATCCATTACTTTTTCTGTATATTGCCACATAATTTTTCTCCTTTAACTTCTTATATTATAGCATACTTGATAAGATTTCTCAACAATAACCCTTTTGAAGTAATGTTTTATGATATCGGTTCTTTTCGAGTGAAAAGTACAAAACGATGATCCCGATACTCTTTCTTCCATCCTTCCAGATTATGTAAAACCTGTACGCCGGGGGCATCCTGATATAAAATAACGCCATTGACAGGGAATTGTGAGAGGGTATTCTGAATGGTATAGTCACCTTCAGTCCATCCTTCCTTCACAGAAAAGGTGTAAGGCAGGTGGTCGCTTGTAAAAATATCAAAACGCACATCAGTAAATATCCGGGCATATTCCGGGGAAAGGCGCCAGATGAGATACCCTGAAAAATTCTCATCATTGAAAAAAGGACCGGGTATTCTTCGGGATATGATATGTTCTGTGAGCTGTTCGGGGAAATTTTCAGAGCGATAACCGCGAGGGTTGGCAAGGAACTCTCTCAAAAAAGGATAATGGGTAACATTGATGTAGCCGGCTGTGACCAGGGTGGCAATAAGCAGGACTCCCGCATAAACTTGCCGCAGACGTTTTGCTGAAATAGAACGATAAAGATCAAAAAGTGCCAGTCCGAGATAAAAACTGGAAATAAAGCCAAAAAGAGGAAGGTGGCGTACTGCATTAAAAGCTTCATATGTGAAATATCCCAGGCAAAGCACATCATAAAAAAGGATTTTACGGCGGAGAACGAGCAAAACACCCAGAAGAAAAGGCAAATAGATACGTACTGAAAGCAGGTGTTCCAGTTCGGGTGGTTGCAACTCACAGATGACCTCTGGTAATAC
>PWGE01000265.1 GCA_003554345.1 Candidatus Sumerlaeota bacterium
AAGAGCTATTTGCATTGACATAGAGGATAGAACGAAGTTTGAAGTTCGAAAAAGTGAAGTTCGAAAAGAAGATATTACAGCCAGAATAAAACAGATACCGGAAAGATAAGAATAACCACGAAAAACACGAAATGCTCGAAAAAGGGGAAATGGCAGGAAAGAATTTTAGCCAGGTTTGCACCAGCCAGAAGTAGACATTCAATAATTAACAAACCGGAGAACGGAATATTTAACAGGATGGACAGGATTTACAGGATGACAGAAAAAAGATAAAAGAAAAGTCTCACTCAGAAGCTACTGGCGAAAATATCAAAAGAATCCAGAAATTGAACATCAGTTGTAACTGAGAAAAAACAACCTGAAGAAAAAAAGTAAGATAGAGATGTGAAGAAAAAGAAAAGGCAATAACCTTTTGTAAACCATATCTAAACATAAAAAGAACCGGCCAACATAAAACCCATAAATATGCTTTAATAAAATGAGGAATGATGAAGTTCAAAATAAGCCATTATAAATACCCTCTGAAAATCTATAAGCTATACCGTTTTCTGCAAAAATCACGATACTACTCTTTTGAGCAGTTAAAGGAACTTCAAAATCAAAAACTGCGCTCTGTTATAAGCCATGCCTATCATAATGTTCCTTATTACAGGGAAACCTTTGATAAGAGAGGTATTAAGCTTCAGGATATCAAAACCACTGACGACCTTATAAAACTCCCTGTCTTAACAAAAGAAATCCTGAGGGAAAGATTTGACGACCTGGTGGCACGCAACCACCACAAGTTCAGGTCTTATGTGAACAGAACCAGCGGTTCAACCGGTACTCCTTTGAAGTTTCTGCAGGACAAATATGTCAATATAGCCCGTTTTGCTTTTTTCTGGCGTATATGGCAAACGGCTGGTTATCAGCCTTATATGCGGTGGGCGCAAATAGATGGAATGCATATACCGCAAAATGACGACCTATGGCATTACAACAGGGTTCTTAACTCTCTCAGGATTTCCGCCTTTGCTTTAAATCCTGATAATTGCCTGAAAATATGGAACAAAATAGCCTCATTTCAACCCTTCATTCTGCGAGGATATCCTACGGCTCTTTATACCCTGGCTTCATATGCTCATGAATATCAATTAGAACTGAAAGTCCCCCTGAAAAGCGTAATCACCTATTCAGAAACCCTTCATTCCTTTCAGCGAACAATGCTCAATACTACCTTTAAGTGCCCGGTTTTTGATGTCTACTCATCGTGGGAAGCAGTCTGTCTTATTTCAGAGTGTGAAAAACACACAAGACATCAGCATATGGAATTTTCTGCAATGGAACTGCTCGATGACGACAGTCAACCCGTCAAGGACAGAGAAACCGGTGAGATAACTGCCACCTCCTTTTATAATTATGCCATGCCTTTTATACGTTATAAAACAGGCGACCTGGCTCAGTTTTCAGATAAAGGCTGTGCCTGTGGCAGACAGCATCCCTCTGTAAGGTCCCTTGAGGGCAGAAAAGATGATATAATAATCACACCCGAAGGAAACAGGGTAAGCAGAGTCTCTACTGCTTTTGCCGATATGGAAGGACTTCGTTTCGCACGGATTGTTCAATATAAACCGGAGACCCTGGAAATAAAGCTGGTGACTGATCATGGTTTTAACAAAGAGAGCATAGTAATGCTTGAAAAAGAACTGAGAAAAAGATTGGGAGATAAAGTGCACTTTAACTTTTCTTTTGTAGAAGACATACCACCTGCTCCCAACGGCAAAAGACAATTAGTGGTCAATCACATAAAGAAGTAGCTCTATGAAAAAAAAGAAAACCTTATTATTGCGCTTTTTAGTTCTGCTTCTCTCTGTTCTTTTTTTAATTCACCTTGTGGACTTCCCGCTGGTCTTTTCTTATATCCAGGAAGTGCCGCTTCTCATTGTCATGCTCCTTTTATTCATCGGAATCTTACGAACATGGCTGACAGGTATACGCTGGCGGCTTCTCAATCCCGATCAGACCCAACAGCTTACAGGATGGCAATATTTTCGCTTCCTGATGATTGCCAACACCTACAACCTGATCATGCCCGGCGCACTGGGAGGCGACTTTATCAAAACCTTTCTCACCCTGAAGGCTGTCAGGAATAAAAAAGCCGATAATCTTATTGCTATTATCGTGGACCGCTTTGTGGGGCTGCTATCCATCCTTTTCCTGGGCACCCTTGCTTTTATCCTTATGAAAGAAGTGCCTCAAGAAGAGGCTTTAAGGTGGTTTTTTCTCATCTTATATGCCGGTGTTTTTGTGGCAGTTGTTCTTGCCCTTCATCCCGGTTTTCACGCAGTTATGATCAAAATATTCCGAATAGCCGGAACTCCCGGGAAAAAATTATCAAGACTCCCTGGAGCATGGCAGGATGCTCTTACCTTCTTTTCGGGTAATAAAAGGAAAGTTATACAGGCTTTTCTGCTCTGCCTTCCCATTCATTGCGTCTCTTTTGTTTCAGCTTATATCCTGGCAATCTTTCTGAATATTGAGATTTCATTTTACGCCATAAGTCTTATCACAGCACTTGTATGGCTGGTAACCTCTATTCCCATCACCATTTCCGGTGCAGGGATTCGAGAGCTTTCTTTTATTTACCTGATGTCCTTTTATGGAGTGGATGCCGAACCCGCTACCGCCCTTTCCCTTTACAAGTATATCCTTACCCTGATACTGGGCATAATGGGCTTACTTTTCTGGTTTGATTTTTCAAAACTCTTTTTACGTTTACGGAAATAAGGCATCACTCCAATAGAACCTTTAACCGGCAATAATTGGATTTCGGGCAAGTTCCTCATCTCAGCGTAAGGGCTCGCGCCACCGGTAACAAACTCCAGAATAAGAGTGTATCACGCGAAGCTCCAAAGCCCGCAAATCCGCCAGAGTGAACTTTCAGGTCATGCTTCAGAAAAAAGAAATGGTGAAAGAAAGCGAAGACCGCTAAAAATAAGAAAGAGCGCCAAAAAGATAAATATCTTTTGGAAAAGAGAGATAAGAAAGAAAAATTAAAGAAAAGATAAGATTTAACAGGATGAACAGGATATACAGGATAGGGATAAAGAAAAACAAGCCACAGAAATAAGAAAATATCATGCAAAGCCCGCATATCCACAAAAGGTGAACTTTCAGGGAGATTCTGACAAATATTTTGAAAGACACGTCAAATTATCTCGGGGTAGAGACGCAATATTTTGCGTCTCAGAATAAGACAAACAGAGAAGAATAAGAATGTATCATGCAAAGCTCGCCAAGCCCGCAAAGTAATACCACTGAAAAGATATTGGGAAAAAACTCACAGAAAAGAAATATTTTTAGAAAAGAAAGAAGAAGAACAGAATAAGATTGCTTCACACGGAAGGAGTTCGCAAAGTGCCCCAATCCAAAAGAAGCAGTCTTTCCAGGAATTAGCCAGGAATACAAAGGCAAAAAAGCTCGCAAATCCAGCAGCAGCGAACTTTCAGAATAAGAATAAGATGCCGATTCCGCCAGAGTGAACTGTAAGTCGGGGATCGGCGCTCCCGG
>PWGE01000123.1 GCA_003554345.1 Candidatus Sumerlaeota bacterium
GGAGAAAGCGGAACCGGCAAAGAGATTGTTGCCCGTCGGTTACATTACTTCAGCAAAAGAGCTGCCGAACCCTTCGTTGTGGTGAATTGTGCGACAATTCCCGATAATTTACTGGAAAGTGAACTCTTTGGATATGAGCAGGGAGCTTTTACAGGAGCAACCAAGCCCAAAAAAGGGAAGTTTGAACTCGCCTCTGGTGGCACTATTTTTCTGGATGAAGTGGCAGAACTACCCCTCTTTCTTCAAACAAAGCTTCTTCGGGCTATTCAATTCGGAGAGGTTGAAAAAGTGGGTGCTGTTAAGAAAATTGAGGTTGATGCCCGCATCATCGCCGCTACGAACGTAAATTTGTCAGAAGCCCTGATGGAAAAACGCTTTCGTGAAGACTTGTATTATCGTCTGAATGTTATTCCCCTCCATTTACCTCCCCTTCGGGAACGAAGAGAAGATATCCCCGACCTGGTCTCACATTTCCTCGAACGTTTTGCCGGGCAGGGAATAAATACTGAAAATTTTGATATGCAGGATTTTTTAGAACGGCACAAAAAATATAACTGGCCCGGCAATATTCGGGAACTGGAAAACTTTGTGGAAAGAGAACTCATTCTTTCCTCCAGTGGCATTACACAACCTTCCTATTCTGCAGAGGGAACACACGGTCCTAACAGCATGCTGTCCGAATTTATTTCCGAACCCGCCCCTTTACAAAAAGCAACACACCAGTTCAAGAAACAATATCTTCGGGAAATGAAGAAAATATATCCTGAAATAAATAAACTGGCAAAGGTTCTGGAAATCACACCTTCCTATCTGCGTCAATTATTGAAAAATTATCAAATCCCTGAAAATTAACCTTCTTTTAAACTCACTCATTGAAAATTGAGTGAAGTATTGTTAAATATAGGTTCCAATACGCAGGAGGTACTACAAAATATGCTTTCAGCACTTTTCTATATACTGGTCGCAATACATGTATTTGTCTGTCTATTTCTTATCATTGTCGTGCTCTTCCAGGCCGGGAAGGAAGGTATGGGAGGATTACTCGGTGTGCCAGGTGGAAGCATCGAAAATGTCCATTTTCATAGTCGTCTAAACAAGGTTACCACTTATGTAGCTGCCTTTTTCTTGCTTACCACTATTCTTATCGGGGTAACCTCCCAATACAGGCAGCGAATTATTACAGGAGAAGAAGAACCGGCTGTTGAAGAAGAGGTCCCCGTACCAGAGCCTATGGAGCCTGTAGAAGAAATGCCCGAAATGGAACAACCTATGCCACCGACCGAAGAAGCTCCACCAGAAGAAGGAGCACCCTCGATCCAACTGGAAGAAATGCCAGAGGGAGAACAAATGCCCGACGAAGGAGCGGTAGTTCCTGTTGACCCCGAAGAAGAGGGCGATATGCAACCGCCAACCCCTTCTGAATAGTTTGTATTAACAAGAGGGCTTTTCATGCAAAAACTTGTCCAATTTTTTCTATTGTTATGGTGTATATCAGGAGGTTTATGGTCTATGAATAATCTGCAAGGTATTGAAGCACTGGGTAAAAATATTGAAAAACATACGCTGGATAATGGATTAACTCTCTATCTAAATCCAATGCCGGAAAATGAAACGGTCAGCATTAATTTCTGGTGCCGCACCGGCGTGATTCATGAAACACGCGAAAACAGTGGCATTTCACATTACCTGGAACATATGATATTTAAAGGGACAGAAAAATATGAGCCGGGAGAAGCGGATGTTATTATTGATTCCTTAGGCGGAATGACGAATGCCGCTACTTCTCTTGATTATACCCAGTATTACGTGCACATCCACAAGGACAACTGGTCGAAAGCTTTTGAAGTTTTTGCCGAGTTGCTGACCAACCCCAAATTCGATAAACAAGAGTTTGAAAGCGAAAGGAAGGTGGTCCTTGAAGAATACCGACGAAAAATGGATAATCCCCTTGCTTATCTTAACACAATAGCCTATCATAAAACCTTCAAAGACCATCCCTATGAAATGGAAATTCTGGGTTCAACTGAGTCGATAAAAAATATCAGCCGGGAAATGATGATTGAATATTACGAGGAATTCTATCGTCCTGATAATAAAGCACTCTTTATCTTTGGTGATATTGATACTGAGGACGTTATCCAAACAGTCGAAGAGTTTTACAAGGATGTGCCTGCTCAGGAAGGACCGACCTACGGTAAAGATCAAAAAGAGGTATCCTATAACACCGGGCTCAGAAAACAGTTTTTTCGTCCCATGGAAGATGCCTATATGGTGATGTCTTTCCCGGGGCCATCCCTCCATGATCCTGACTATCCCGCAATGGATATACTCACCACTATCCTGGGAACCGGCAACAGTTCCCGGCTTACCAGGAAAATTCGCAACGAATTAGAGCTTGCCCATGAAATCTCCTGTGCCGCCCCTACTCTTTTTGCGGGAGGGATAACAGCCATATCAGCCATGTTCGATCCGGAAAATAAAGCCGAGTTACACGATGCTGTAAAAGGAATACTTCGTGATATTGCCCGCAACGGAATTACTCAAGAAGAACTGGAACGGGCTCAAAAAATGATTCTTACTGACATCGCCTTTGATCAAGAAAGCACCGCCGACCTTTCTTCTTATTTCGGTTATCATTATGCATTGACTGGCTCCATAGAAGGGGCAAAAAAATATCCTGAACACATACAAAACGTCACCACTGACGATGTACAACAGGTAGCACAAAAATACCTCGACCTTGATAAAGCCAACAGTTTCTTTGCTTTTCCCAGGGAACTCCAGGAACATTTTGAACCCCGGATTGAGGAGGTTCGCAGTTACGAAGGTATAACTAAATACAATGTGAATGATGTTCCTTTTATCGTCTATCCTAAACCCGGTCGTGCTACGATGGCCATGAATATTTTTCTTCCCTTTGGCAGTGGCGCCGAGCCGGAAGAGAAAAAGGGAAAGTTTCAATTACTGGGGACTATGCTGAGAAAAGGAACCCGAACACGTGATGCTGAAACAATAGCCCGTGACATAGAGGGTTTAGGTGGCAGTTTTTCTGTAGATGTTCATAAAGATTTCATACAAATAAGCGCATCCTGCCTGAGGAAAGATTTCGACCAGTTTGCCAATATAATATGGGATGTCCTGAAAAACAGTACTTTTCCCGAACGAGAATTTGAGCGTGAAAAACAGCAGCAGAAAAATGCCATTCGTATGAAAATCAATAATCCTTTACGTTTTTCCTTCGACAAAGCTTCCCAGATGCTTTTTGAAGGCACTCCCTACCAGTATCCCCCGGAAGGCACATTGGAAACTGTGGATAATATAACACGCACAGATATAATGGAAGCTTACGAGAAATACTTTGGTCGTAATAACTTCTTATTCGTGATCACCGGTGATGTCGAAGCGGAATCTTTTCTGCCGGATATTTCACAGCAACTGGCTTTTATCAGAGAAGGTGAGTCGCTGGAAACACCTTCCTTTGAAAAAATTTCATTGGAAGAACCGCTCCTTGAAGTGCAGGAACAACCTATAGAACAGTCCAATATTGTAACCCTTTATCCCGGCGTACCCTTTTACGACCAGGAAAAAATGGCTTCCTTTCGCGTGTTTATGAATGTACTGGGGCAGGGCATGAGTTCCATATTATTCCAGGAATTACGTGATACCCACGGCCTGGCTTACATAGTAGGAGGCACCTCTCTGAATCACCGGCAACAAACAGCCGCCATGTTCTTCATTGGCACTGAAAATCGACGGGCAGGCGAAGCCCTGGAAGGAATGGAAGCCATTTTTCAACGTGTAAAAACTGAGGGCATCCCTGATGAGGATCTGGAAAGAGGTATTAATAATTTTCTGGGCACCTACCAGATTCAAAATGAATCACTTGCTGCTCAATCCTATCTACTGGGTTACTATGAAACAATGGGATTAGGGTTTGAATATTTCCATAAAATCGAAGATGATATCAGGTCAGTCTCCCAGGAAGATATACGCGCTATTGCTCAGAAAATTATTTCTGAGCCGGTAACCTTCATTCTGGGGGAACCCAACTTAGAAAAAGAATAAATCCCGGTATGGCATATCCCCCTGTAACCCTTTATATTCCTGCATATAATGCCTCGGATTATCTCAAAAAAACCTTACCTGCTATCTGTGCGCTTGATTATCCCGCCCTGGAAAAAGTTTACATCATTAATGACGGATCCCGGGATAAAGAAGACCTGCTCTCTTTGAAAGAGAAATACGATATAGAGCTTATCAATAAAACCAATAATGAAGGGTTAGCAGCCGCTCGTAATACCGCCTTATCACTGTGCAAAACCGAACTTATTGCCTCCCTGGATGCTGATTGCCTGCCTGATAAAAACTGGCTCAAGTGCCTGGTAGACAGATACTTGCGTGAACAATCCAGAAGAGTGACAGGAGTGGGCGGCAAACTGGAAGAAAAATATCATGAGAAACTTGCCGATCTTTTTCGTAGCCGACATATGATTCAGCATCACGGAGATTCTCCACTTTTTAACCCCGAGTTTCTGGCTGGAAACAACACACTTCTTAATTGTAAAATACTACAACAAATTGGGGGATACCCCGAAAAAGGGATTTACCGTACGAATCACGAAGACTATGCCATAAGTCGGACAATAAAAAAAAGTGGCTATTATCTCTTTTATGATCCTGCCGCCAGAGTCCGCCATCTTCGGCAGGATAATCTTTCTTCAATATTCAAGACCTTCTGGCGATGGTATTTTCTTTTTCATCCCGACCCTCAGTCAATATATAACGTATTGAATAAATTTCGCCGCCAGTGGATTCATCACGCCCTGCCATGGTTCATTCAAGATTGCCGGGCGGGGCAATGGAAATTGGCCGGTGTCGATATTATATTCCCCTTTTATCAAAGCTGGCTGGACTGGCAATATTATTTTAGGAGAAATAATCATGAAAATCCCACCTCTTGATCTCAAAAGAAGCAATCAACCTTACACAAAGGGAATATTGCAACGTTTTGAAAAAATCATGGAAGAAAATTCCTTTATTCTTGGTCCTGAGGTAAAAGAACTGGAAAAACGCTTTCGCAAAGAATATGACGTGCCTCATGCTATCGGTGTCAATTCAGGTACGGATGCTTTACTCCTTGCGTTGAAAGCAGCAGGCATCGAACCGGGGGATGAAGTGATAACTCCCACTTTTACCTTTATCGCCACTGCCGACGTCGTCATCCGGCTGGGAGCCAAACCGGTCTTCGTCGACATCGATAAAAGAACCTGCAATATAGATCCCGACTTCATTGAAGAAAAAATAACCTCAAAAACAAAAGCCATCCTTCCTGTCCATCTTTATGGGCTTCCGTGTGACATGACCCGTATTAAAGAAATTGCCCGGAAGCATAATCTGGTTATAGTAGAAGATTGTGCTCAGGCCCAGGGAGCGACCTGGCAGGGAAAACCAGTGGGAACTTTAGGAGATTTTGGCGCTTTCTCTTTCTATCCGACTAAAAACCTGGGAGGATTAGGGGACGGAGGCATGATATTAACCACTCATGAACAGGAAGCCGATAAAATCAGAAAAATGCGCGATCATGGACGCTCTGAAGGCTATACCTTCCCTTTAATAGGTTATAATTCACGCCTTTCATCATTCCAGGCAGCCGGCTTGAATGAAAAAATGAACCATTTTCCCGGCATGCTCAAGGAACGGCAGGATATTGCAGCTTATTATAAAAAAAGACTGCAAAACATCGAAGAAATATGCTTTCAGGAAATTCCACCACAGGCCACTCATTCATATAATCAATTTGCCATCACTACAAAACAAAGAGATGCTTTAAAACAACATCTTGCTGAGCATGGTATAGGATCTCTCATTTACTACCCCGAACCACTTCACTTCCAAAAATGCTTCTCTTTTCTTGATAATAAAAAAGGGGATTTCCCCGTAAGCGAACAAATATGCCGCGAAGTTCTTAATCTCCCGCTCTTTGTAGGTCTTGGAGAATCAGAGATGTCATATATAATAGATACCGTAAAAGACTTTTTCCGGCAAGTGCATTAAAGGACTGCGAGAATGATCCGTATCTTTGAAAGTCCCGGGGTTCTTTTTCGCTCCCCTCATACTGGCAAACAAGAATATGTCATGAGTATTGGTAATTTTGATGGGATTCATCGTGGACATTTAAATATCATACGTCATTTACAAAAACTAAAAAAAAACCATAATGCACAATCTCTCATATATTCTTTCAGGGAACATCCCCGATACCTTTTGGAACAGGTGCATGTCCCCAGAATAATCAGTCTCGAAGATAAACTGAACATCCTGGAAGCAGAAAATGTGGAAGCCTTAATTCTCCGCAATTTCTGGGAAGTAGCTGGTTTCTCCTGGGATGAATTCTGGGAAAAAGAATTATCTTTTCTTGATATAAAAGCAGTGGTGGTGGGTTTTAATTTCCGTTTTGGAAAAAAAGCTGCCGGCCACTCAGAAGAATTGAAAAGGCTGGGCAATATGTACGGGTTCAAGGTTCACGTCATAGAGCCCCTGACAGTCAATGAAGAAATTGTTAGCAGTACCCTTATTCGCAAATATATTCGACAGGGTGATTTTGAGAAAGTGACACCTATGCTGGGCAGACCTTATAAAGTAGACGGAGTAGTGGTTCCCGGTGACAAAATCGGTCAGCAAATCGGTTTTCCCACTGCCAACCTGAAGGTAAACAGAGAACTCCTTCCTGCTCCGGGAATTTATGCGACCACAGTGCGTGTTGGTGAAAAAAAGTATCCTGCCGCATGTTATTCAGGAACCTGTCCTACTATTAAGGATAAATACCATTTCCCACATATTGAAGTCCATATCCTTGATTTTGATGAGAATATATATAATCAACATATTGACGTTTATTTTCATGCCTTTATCAGAGAAGACAGACAATTTAATTCTATACATGCCTTACAAAAACAGATTGAAAAAGACATCGAGGTAATAACAAACTACTTCTATCAAAAGAAATAAACATGGTATCCGATGAACAGATAAAAGATATAAATCGTTTAATAGACCCATCCCTCTTACTTCAGAAAATAGATTTTCACTATGATAAAATCCAGGAAGATGAATACGGTATACTGGGATACTGTCCTCTGCATGGAGATCATATTATAAAAACACTGGCGATAGATAAAAAGAAAAAAACCTTTCGCTGCCGCTATACTTTATGTCCCGGCTTTCATGGGGGGAGCATGATAGATTTCTGGGCAGTTTACAAAGATATAAGCAGAGAAAAAGCCGCCCATGAACTGGTACAGCTTTTTCAGTTACCGGTGGCACTCCCTTCCCGGAAAAAACAGCTGAAAAAAGTAATCATCCAGGCAGAAAAAGCCCTGGAAAATAATGAATTACATATTGCGAGGGAACATATTAAAAAAGCTCTGGAATATGATCCGGAAAATGCCCGTGCTCACAAAATCAAAGCAATGATTGACTACGAGGAAAATGCCACGACAAAATTTTACAGTCAGCTGGCAAAGATAAAAGAAATTTCTGAGGACAAGAAAGAATCCACTCAGATACTGGATCTCCTTTCACAAATAAGCGAGGGAAAAGAACCCTCCATAAAAACAACCCATAAAAAACTGGAAATCCTCGAATCAATCGGGAACCAGGAACACGTCCTTTCGGAACTTTTCTCCCTGGCTTCTCTCTATCACTCTAACAATTTTCTGGACAAAGCCCTGGTACTGTATAATACTATTATAAAATATGACCCCACCAACCTGGAAGCCAAGGACGCTATTGCACAACTCTTGCCGGAAGCTGAAAATCAACAGGCCGCTGTGGACCTTTTTCTCAAACTTTATGAAAGTCATATGAATTCTAATAATATTGAAGCCGCTCTGCAGGATCTTCAGGAAGTTCTCTCCCTCCAACCCACAAACGGAATGGCTTATGAAGAACTTTCAAACCTTTACGTTTCCCTGGGAAACTCAAAAAAAGCCTGCCAGATACGCCTGGATTACGCTCAGATTCTTTATGAACAAAACAACATTGCCGATGCTTTAACATATGCTGCTGATTCCCTTAAGTTAGACCCCGATAATGAAGAAGTCTACCTTTTTCTGGCTAAGCTCTACCTGGAAAATAATCTCAGCTCCGCCAAAGCCAACCATTATTATCTTATGGCTGGCAAGATTTTTATGAAAAAGAATAATTATAGCAGGGCCCTTAAGTACCTTGAAAAACTCTCTCCTGATGCAAAAGAAAACACATCATCTCTGAAAGCCCTGATAAAAGCCTACATTCACTTGAAGAAAGAAGATTATGCGGTATTTTATTCTCTCAAACTGGTGGATAGATCCGTAGCTGAGAATAAACTTGAAAAAGCAGATGTGATACTTCGTAATATTGTTTCTATTTTTCCTGATAATAATATATTAAAAGAGAAGTATTTTGAATTCAAAAAAATGTATCGCTCCGACTCTTAAGCAGCTCTTATTTCTTATTATTTTCCTGTATTCAAGCTCTTTCTTCGCTTTTTCCTCAACTGGCTGGTATGACTACTTTTATTCACTTGACGATTTAGACACCAGAGTTTCCCGGTCCGAACAAAAGTATACCATTGAGCTTTCGCTTCCCGATTGCATCTCTGAGGCTTACTTTGACCGTTTCCCTGTTTTTCTCCTCATTCCGGGAGAATTTCACAGCCCGGAAATCGAAATACAAAATATTAAGGGCCACTGGCTGTACTCAAAAAACTTTCTTTATGAAAACTTTCAATATACACAGGGAGAGCCCTTTGAAAAAGATCATTTAAATGACTATTCCTGGGAAAGAGTTCTCAACCGCCTGGTGAACGACTCAGAGCCCCTTAATATCCGGGGATACTCTGTAATAAGGTTAGACTTGCGTCCTCACATGATTACCGAACCCCCTTATCATATTTATGCTCATGATATTACCTTTCAACTCCATTTTGAGAAAGATGAAAAAAGGGTTACCGGCCTTTCCGGTACAAATATATCTCCTTCTGTAGAGAATTCCTTCTTAAAACAGGCTGTTATTAATCCTGAAGAAGTCGACACGTACCAGAGAAGCCTGCCTGTTGACCAACCACCCTCTATGAAAAAAGGGCTGCCAGATGATACTTCCTGGGCCTTACGTCTTTCCCACGAAACAGAAGGTTTTCATTTTTTCTGGGGTAAAGATATTCTTCAGTATGCTCCACCGTCTTCTTCCCTGGATCATTTCACTTTTCATCATCATAACAAAGATATTCCCTGGACAGTTTATCCTGAAACTGACCATATTCACCAGGAATCCCTGGTTATATTGTATATACCACCTGAAATCACCTCTCCGCTTTATCTCAGCTATTCCCGGAATTTTTCTGAAGAGAATTTTCACTCCCCAACCGAAAACATGCCTTTTGATATAGTTCCCACCCGAAGAAAACATACCTTATCTTTTGGTCCCCGGTTAAATTATGACCCCCAAAATGGCACACCATACTGGAAGGAAGGGCTTCGGCGTAATCATGATCCTTTTTTTCTCAAAGGAGTGGATGCCTCCACCTCTCAGGCTGAAATAACAGCCTCTCTTTCAGCATCCCGGACTGTCCAGAACTGGGAAGAGATACAGGAAGATTCTTCTGCACGGATCGAGATAAATGAGCAAAAGTCTGAAGAATATGAGATTTCCTTCGACACGAACAGAGAGGATATTTCTGTCACCTTTCCCACGGACTCCTCTCTTCAGGAAGGCCTGAATATCCTGTCTTTCCAGCTTCAGCTCGATGCCGATCCCCGGAACGCTGATATATATTTAAAAGATCTCACAATAGAAGGTTCTTTTCAGTCATTTTCGTTATATGAGATAGACCGGCCTCGATCCGTACCCGATGATTTAATCGTATTAAATGAAAACAGGTGGCATGTGGGTTCAAAGGTATACCAGACCCTTTATCAAAACACTTTTCATGACAGCTGGCTGGGAAATGATTTTGCCGGCACCTTGTATTACTCTCTTTCTTCACAAAAAGAGGAGCAATCCAGGTTGAGGAGCGGCATATGGACAGCACAACGAAAATTCCAGAATTTTAATTCCGGATTGAATTTTTTGTTTTTGAATCAGTATTCTCCTGAAAAGGAATTATTTCGATTATTCCCGGATGGAAAAAGTGCCCCGGCACAGGATGAAATATTCCGGACCATGCAACCTTTTCTGGATAAACATTCTCATCTCATGATTGTTTCACACAATCTGTCAGAAATACATCTCGGTCCCAGGGGACAGGAATTTTTTCGAAAACTACAACTCCCTTTCCCTGAAAAAGAAAAAGAGCACTATCTGGCCGTTGTCAATCTCGACGAAGACCGCAGGGCAACTTTATTACCTGATAAAAAAGAATCTGTCTATAAGTTCTCTTCCTTTCCGCAACAAGCACCTCTTATATGCTCACCAGCCTCTTTAAAAGGTGCTTTTGCCAGCTCAGTCAACAGCGTCCAGATAGAACCAGTTCATTTTACCAGCAACGATTTTCTGACTCAACCTTATGAAAAAATCCTGGTCTTAACGCCACGTTATTTTCAATCCTCCCTGGTAAAGGAGCTGAAATCTCTGAATATAAATGACGATGTCAGCATCTTGCCGATAGAATCTATTTTCGATTACTTCAATCACGGCGTTAAATGTCCGAAAGCCCTGAGAAACTTTCTGACCCATCTTGCTTTCTCATCTGATTCCCCACCTCTTCATGTTGTCCTTCTGGGAAATGCCAATCTGGATCCCGAGGGATATTTTCAAGTTCCCAACTGGATTCCCGTCTATCCTCATATAACAGGTAACAGGACAAGCGGTGAAGAGTTAACGTTCGGCATGCCGGATTCTTCAAGTTTTTTTTACACCATATTTCGTTTGCCGGTTAGTACTCGTGAGGAATTAGAGATATTTTTCGAAAAATACCGGCAATATATCCAGATGGATTTTCAGCCTCATCAACAGCGATTGGTATTTGGTATTGATGATTTTTTCGAGTCTTACGCCCGGGATAAGTCACCAGCACAGACCCCCGACTATTTCATTGATCCAGTATTTATAAAAGACTATCCTCAGAGGATTAATCCTTTTTTTGGGCCGGACACCACGCGGACTAATACGCGGGCTGACAGTCGTTTTATTGACGAGATAAACCGGGGCGCTCCTCTGATTTACTATACCGGTCATGGTGGACCAATACTCCTTGCCCATGAAAGACTCATGCTGGCATTACGGCGTTCTGACAGTCATATGCCCTATCTTAACAACGCTCCTTTTTATCCCTTTTTTGTCACCTATACCTGTTACACCGGTAAACATTTTCTTAATAAACCGCCACACGACATTTCCTTCGGAGAAGCCCTGCTGCTCACACCGGGCAAGGGAACAATAGCCTCATATATGCCCATCACGGCAGGAGTTCCCAGGGAACAAGCACATATTGCACGTATTTTTAATTACGGAATATTTCAAGAACAACATACAAACCTGGGAAACCTTCATTGGATGCTGGTAAATTATTATCCCCTGATAAAAGGAGATGGAAAGCTTATACGGGAACATAGTTTTTATGGTTTTCCCACTCTTGACCTTGACATTGAGCCTGCTTCCACGTCAGAACTGGACCCTCGCATTAAAATCGATAAAGAACAACAGCAATGGAAAATATTTTTCGAGGAACCCAAAGATATTTTATCAGTGTACTCTCATCCTTTAAAAGAAATATCCTGGAGCCAACAGGATGAAAAGACCATCCAGGGTAAATATGACGACTCTTTTCTGTCCATATTTCCCCTGCAATTAAAAACAACCGACAACCAGTACTTTTATATTGACCCCGACCCGCCACAAGCCTTTTTTCAATTTCATAAGGAAGACGAAATTCTCAAAAATATTCTTTATGAAGGAGGCAAGTACTATTTGAAATTTAAAGTAAAAAATCTGCGCCTCCATCATCGATTGCTGGGTAAAAGAGGAAAGGTTCAGTTCCACGACGAGGAAGGAAACCTGAAGTATTCCCGACGTACTCGGCTACGGCAAGATGGGACTCATAGGATAAACCTTACATCTTTCCTGGAACAAAATGAATCTCAAAAAATATATGTTTCCCTTAATTTCAGTGGTTTTGAGGAATATGATGCTGTATTGACCCTTTATCCTCCTGTGGCAACTGATAGTCAGCTTATCCCAATGGAATGGAACGTATTTACTTTGAAAGATGAGATCGACGAAAGTAAGGGATTTATTCGACTCAATGCCTGGAACTGGGAGAAATCCCCTTTTGAAATGGAACTGGAATATCCACACGAAAGCAAAATACAGACCGCCCCGCTACGAATATTCCAGACGCAATTTACACTTAAAAACACCTTTGACAGGGAAAAATTACCCCAAAATGGTTCTCATATAATAAGAAAAAACCTTTTTCTGGACAGCCTGGATATTGAGAAAGTTTCCCGTTATCCTACCCGGGTAATCAACGGAGATACCATGTATTTTCGGTACTGCTTTTATAATCCAACCGATTATCACTTCAGGAATGTTACCGCATTTATGGAGTATCTGGAGACAGAAGATGAAGAAGGCCGGTGGCGCAGGGATAGACGTGTAGGGCCAGATTTAACCCTTAACATTCCACCACGTTCAGAAAAAGAAGTGGTCATCCCCACTCATATCGCCCAGGCAGTAGGTAATATCAATATGCGACTGGCTCTGCGGTATGGACCACTCACTCACACCGAAAAAAAGTATCACGAGGTTGAAATACTCTCTTTTCCCAATCTTTCTGTGGAGAAAGAAGATTTCAGCTTTCATTATGAACATGATAAAGAAAGACTGATTATAAAGGGAAAATTACTTTCTGATACTGCTCTGGAACAGGAGGAGGTCGCCGTTCATATTGAAGCAAACAACCATTTATTTGTCCATAGGGTGCCCTTCAAAGGAACCGAACAGGAGTATCATTTTTCAATCCCTCTTCCCCCTGCCAACTATACTATTCAGATAATGTTCAATCCTCAATTACGCATCCCCGAAAGAAGCCGGGCAGATAATTCTGTCCGTTATGATTTTAAATACCAGGCTGAATAGGCATATATTGACTCTGCAGAAAAACTTCAGAGATAGTTATAGCTTTTCAGGGGCGTGTCAAAAAGATATTCCCAGGCTGTTCTTGTCTTTAAGAGAAGAAGTCTGGCAGATTCCTCATTTAAAGAAGGAGGGTACTGTTTATATATGATAATTGCTCTTAGATATCGACATTCCTGCACGGTAAATTCTGGTAATTTTTCAAATGTCCTGCAAATACTTTCCCGGTCGAAGCCCAATTCAGATACAAGAAAAACAGAAAAACGAAGGACCAGCAAAGTTTTGGCCACAGGGGAATAATGCTGACTGAGGTTTCTACACAAAGCAAGAAAACCCCAGTATACACGTGGCGAAATATCATCCGGCACCAGTATTTCCTGCTGAAGACCTAATATAAACAATCCCATCTTGTATACATGCCATTGATACGTTAAAGCACTAAAAGAATATTCCCCCCCAACTTCCTGAGGATAATACAGCCCCTCTCTACCTCGTGCAGACACCAAAAAAAATATAAAGGGCTGGCGAAGTAAAGAAAGCGATGAATATTTTTTTCTGCTATGAGAGGCAAACAACTTTACTCTGCCATAGTTCCTGGTAAAGAATGATACATAACAGCTATCTGATTTTTTTAGCCCGGGAGCAAGCAACAGATACCCGTGAAAAGTAACCGTGTTCAAAGTGGCGGCTCCTCTTTATTCCTGAAAAACTCGTCCAGCACTTTCTGAATATCATGAAACAGGTTCTCCGCCCCTTTCCGAAAGGGTACCAGTTTTACCCGATGCTTTTCCCGGGAAGCAATAGCCTGATATCCCTTACGAACAGTTCTATAAAAATCCAGACTTTCCTGTTCCATACGATCCCCTTTTCCTTTCACATTATGCTTCTTTTTTGTGGTATGGGCTTGCGAAATACCCTGACGTGGTTCAATGTCTATAATAATTGTAAGATCCGGATGCAGACCGTAGGTGGCAAAATCATTGGCATTCTTTATGAAATCTCTATCCAGCCCACGGGCATATCCCTGGTAAGCAATAGTCGCATCATAATATCTCGAACATATAACATCCATACCTCTATTCAGTGCAGGAATGATAAGGCGTGAAGTATGTTGCGCCCGGCTGGCTAAATACAAAAAGAGTTCTGTTCTTACATCCATATCCGAACATTGTGGATCAAGCAATAAGTCCCTGATCCTATCAGCAATAGAGGTGCCTCCGGGTTCCAGAGAAACAATGACCTTGCGTCCTCTTTCTTTCAAATACCTGGTTATCAAGTCCATCTGAGTGCTTTTTCCGCTTCCATCAAGGCCTTCCACAGTAATAAAATACCCTTTTTTCATTTCAACTTCTCCAGCTCCTATCATGTAATGTTTTGACGAGATAAATGTTCTTGTATTTTTTTCTGAGTTTTTTGTATGCGTGTTGGGCACATTTCTGATCAGTATAGAGCGAAAACACTGCAGAACCGCTACCCGACACCATAGCAGTCAGGGGCTCATACTTCAACATATCGTTTTTCAACGTCCATAATTCCGGATAACGAGGAAACAGAACCCTTTCAAAATCATTATAAAAACAAGAAGATAGGTTCTCCCACTTTTTATCAAGCAAACTCTTCATCATATCTGGCAGAAGGTTTTTCTTTTGGAGCGTTACTTGTTTCATCCATTTATACGCCTCAGCAGTTGAAACATGTATGCCCGGCCAGATAATAAGACAATAAAAAAAGCTTTTTAACGAAAAAGGGTCCACAATTGATCCTTTTCCCTGAACTAAAGCCGGTAACGAAAAAATAAAAAAAGGGACATCCATACCTGCTTTTGCTGCAATCATACATAATTCTTTAGAACTGAAAGGATGACCGTAATATCGGTTCAGATAACATAAGAAGGAGGCGGCATTACTGCTTCCTCCTCCCAATCCGGCACCGATAGGAATATTTTTTTCAAGATAACATGATATTTCTGGAAAAGGACGCTCTAACGCCTCAAAAAAATGACTGGCGGCTTTCCAGAGAATGTTTTGGTTGGAAGGTAAGTGCTCTAACCCTGAGTGAGAGCTGGAAAACCTGAATGCCGGCCCATAGCATGAGTTCAAATGAACCTTCAGGCGGTCAAAAAGTGCCACAGGCATCAAAACACTTTCAAGTCGATGATAACCATCTTCTTCCCGGGCAATAACATTA